>CAZJTS010000061.1:0-10822 GCA_964548975.1 uncultured Fastidiosipila sp. | reverse complement strand
ACTCAACTTGTGCTCCCAGAGGAGTAAATACTGCACAAGGAGGTTTCGTTTATTGGGGGTAAGCCGTTACAAGAACGTGCTTACGGTGACCTTGTATTTCGATACACATTTGAATCGGCCTTTAATAATGAAATGACATGGTTGAAACGAAAGGATTCTTATGAAAAAAGGTATTTCAAACTTATTGGTTTTTAGTCTGGCGCTTGTTATGTTATTTGTAACTCTTCCTGCTACTGATGCCTCAGCGAGTACAAAAATAAACTCAGCTGTGAGTTGGGCTTTGGGTATTGCCGGTAACAGCAAACATGGATATGACCAAACTCGTCGCTGGGGTCCGGACTACGATTGTAGCTCTTTGGTCATTACTGCTTACCAAAATGCCGGTGTTCCCGTGAAATCAAACGGAGCATCTTATACAGGTAATATGTATTCTGCATTTATCAAATCCGGTTTCAGTAATGTGAGAAGTAAAATCAATCTTGCCACAGGTTCAGGTTTACGCAAGGGTGATGTACTTCTGAATCCGGGCTCTCATACGGTTATGGTTTCGAATGTTAGTGGCAGCAGCATAACGATTGTTCACGCCTCTATCAATGAAAAAGGCACAGCGACCGGTGGCAGAACGGGAGACCAGACAGGTAAAGAGATTTGCACGAGAAGCTATTACAACAAGAACTGGACGTACATCCTGAGACATTCGTCCAGCACACCTGGAACTCCAGCTCCAACGCCGACACCGACAAAGCCATGTTTCCCACGGTATACAGGTACCAGTGGCTCGATCGTGGACGCGCTTAATGCTGTGGGTGCAGATTCTTCGATGGCCTATCGCACAAAGATCGCAGCCGCCAATGGCATTAGCAATTATTCCGGCACGCCAACACAAAACACGCAGATGCTCAATCTCTTGAAACAGGGCAGACTCGTCAAACCAGGCGCTTCAGTGAGCTACTTTGCCCGTTACACGGGAACGTCAGGTTCGATTGTCAACGCTTTGAATGCGATTAGAGTCGACTCTTCGTATAGCTACCGTACCAAAATTGCTGTCAGGAATGGAATTTCTAATTATTCCGGCACCCCAACTCAGAACACCCAAATGCTCAATCTCTTGAAACAGGGCAGACTAATTAAGCCGTAAGCTTTAATTAGACGATATCCAGGCAAACAGCTCCATTCTCGATAGAGGATGGGGCTGTTTTGCCGCAATTCTCGTTGATCATTATCCGCTTTTTTGGCCAAAGAAAAGAGCGGGCAATAATGGCGAGCATAAATTGAAATTGCGACCACAGGTAATTCGTCGCAATAGGGCGCAATAGCCAAAACTTAATTTGTTTCGCTCCACCCGATCAGCTACTATGATCTCAACTAGTCTTTAAGGGCAGTAAAGAAATGGAGGTGTGTTATGCGTTACGAAGTTAAGGGGACGCCGTTACCGGTCGTCATTTGTAATCTCGAAGCCAATGAAACCATGGTCTCTGAAGGCGGTGCCATGAGCTGGATGTCACCGAACATGCAGATGGAAACGACGAGTGGCGGCGGCTTTGGCAAAGTCATGGGGCGGATGTTCTCAGGCGAAAGTCTTTTTCTGAATCGCTACACGGCCACTAACGGCCCGGGGATGATTGCGTTTGCGTCGAGTTTTCCCGGTTCGATAAGAGCTTTTGAGCTTACGCCCGGTCGTTCGATCATCTGTCAGAAATCCTCGTACCTTGCCTCCACTGAAGGCATTGAGCTGTCGGTGTATTTTAGGAAAAAAGTCGGGGCCGGCCTTTTCGGCGGTGAAGGTTTCATCATGCAGCAGCTGGCAGGGAGCGGTACCGCTTTCATCGAGATCGACGGCTCGGCAGTTGAGTACGATCTGGCGCCGGGGCAGCAGATGGTGATTGATACCGGATACCTGGCTATGATGGATGACACCTGCTCGATGGACGTAGTCTCTGTGCCGGGTTTGAAGAATATGTTTTTCGGTGGTGAGGGGTTCTTCAACACCGTGATTACCGGTCCCGGACACATTATTCTTCAGACACATCCGATCTCTGCTATTGCTCGGTCGATTATGCCGTTCATGCCGAAGAGCAGTTGAGGGCGGACTCAGAATCCCTAGCAACAGAATTTGTGTAGGTTCTACAAGGGGACTGGCAGTATTTTAGTGAGCTTTTCGCTCAGCGGAATAATGCCAATCCCTAGAAATTTGTAGATTTGGTCTCAAGGAAGCCGATGCCTTAAGAGTCCACGCCGACTCTGACGGAGACAAAACCCATATTCAATCGCCTTGCGCCAGTGAGTGGTTCACCTACAATAGTTATATAAGCATTGGAGGAATCACATGGCTGAAGTAAGTACAAACGAGATTAGAGACCCTGAGCGTTTTCAAACTGATCAGACATTTCTCGCGGCGGCAAGAGATGGCGTCCTGAAACAACTCAGCGCCCATCTGGAACATTTCGTGCATAGCTATCCTTCTGCCTGTAGCGTTGATGATAATTATCTGCCGATGCCCAATGCGACTAGAGAGCTTGGCTCCGATTGGACCGCCGGGTTTTGGACGGGCATGTTATGGCTGGCCTATGAGCTCAGTGGCAATGAGCTTTTCCGTGCGGTTGCTGAAGCCCAGTATGACGATTATGCAGAACGCCTCGAGACCTATACGCATCTGAACCATCATGACATCGGCTTCCTCTATATCCCATCGATTGTGGCTCAGTACAAGCTGACAGGCGCCGTTAAGGCGAAGGCATTGGCACTCGAGGCTGCGGAACTTTTGGCCAAAAGATACAGCCCGGTGGCCGGCATTATTCAAGTGCGGGACCGCAATGAACAGGGCAACTTCATCATTGATTGTGCGCTCAATGTGCCTTTGCTGTATTGGGCCAGCTTCGAAACCGGTGACCGCAGTTTCTATCTGAAAGCACTGAATCATATGTATCGAGTCGCTAAGCACATGGTGCGAGATGACGGGTCCACTTATCAGTACTACAAAATCGACGAAGTCACCGGCGAACCGATCCGCGGCTGGAAAGGGCAGGGTCAGGCGGATGAGTCCTGCTGGGCGAGAGGTCAGGCATGGGCGATGTATGGCTTGGCGGTGAGCTACCGCTACACGAAGGAGCCGATGTTCCTCGAGCAGGCGCGTAAGGTGTCGAACTATTTCTTGAATAATCTACCCGAGGATTTGGTCTGCTGTTGGGACCTGGATTTTACCGATGACGCTACCCAACGCGATACTTCAGCGGCAGCAATTGCTGCCAGTGCGTTGTTGGAGTTGAGCAGTCTGATCGAGGATGGTGAAGACTACAGACAAGCCGCAACCACGATCCTCGCAAATCTTCACAAACACTACACCGCTGACCATGATTCGTCGAACGGCATTCTCTTACATGGCGTTTACGTAAAGGATAGAGGCGAAGGCGGCCTGGGTGATGACGAATGTTGTATCTGGGGAGACTACTTCTATTTAGAGGCACTCACCCGTTTATCTATTGAATGGCAAACCTATTGGTAAGAAGGAGGCACAAATGAATTTGAGTGAATACCCTGAACTGACAGTGGCGGAATTACTGGAAGCATTCGACTTTGCTGTCGAGCAAGTCAGAAGAAATCTGCCAGAATATACGTATGCGCTGCAGTCTGATAACAGCGAAGACGGTTTTTACTTCCCTGTGGAGAACCTGGAGTGGACGACGGGTTTCTGGCCCGGAGAAATCTGGCTGAGCTATGAACGTACGCAAGACCCGGTTTTCAAGCATGCAGGTCTGATTATTGTCCAAAGTTTCTTAGAGCGTATCAAGGCCAAAATTGAAGTGGACCACCACGATATGGGGTTCCTTTATTCACCAACTTGCGTTTCGGCCTATATGTTGACCGGGGATGAGGATGCAAGAAGGGCTGCGCTCCTGGCAGCAGATCAGCTGATGAGTCGTTGGCAGGAAAAGGGCCAATTCCTTCAAGCCTGGGGTCCCTTCAATAGTCCAGAGCATCACCGCCTGATTGTCGACTGTTTGCTCAATCTCGGCTTGCTCTATTGGGCGAGCGAAGAAACCGGCGACACGGCGTATAAAGAGCGTGCCACACAGCACATCGAAACGACACTAGCCCATATCATCCGCGAAGATGGCTCCGCCTTTCACACTTTCTTCTTCAATCCAGAGACCGGAGAGGCGGAGCGCGGTGTCACGCACCAGGGCTACAAAGACGACTCCGCCTGGGCTCGCGGTCAAGCGTGGGCTATTTATGGCACAGCAATCAGTTACCGTTACACCGGCAAGGCCGAGTATAAAGACGCCTTTGACCGGGTACTCACTTACTTCCTCGACAATCTACCTGAAGATCTGATTCCCTACTGGGATCTGATGTTCAAGGACGACCCCGAACAGCCGAGGGATTCATCCGCATTGACAATCGCCATTTGCGGCATGCTGGAGATGGCGGATCTCCTGGAAGCTGAGGAACGTCATAACCTGCGTACCGAAGCCTCGATTTTGGCCAAAGCCATGATCAGCGAATCCGCTATTAAGGACCCGGCGACATCGAACGGCTTGTTGGCTAATGGGACTTATTGTAAGAGTTCACCTTATAACACCATTCCTGACCGAGGCGTCGATGAATGCGTGTCCTGGGGAGACTATTTCTATCTGGAAGCGCTGACTCGTCTGTCCGGTGGCTGGACGCCTTATTGGTAGGAGAAATTATTATGAAGTTAAATGCACAAACACCCGATTTACCTAATGTTTCACTCGAACTGGTCAATGCGGCCGGTGAGTCTTTGGCCAAAAGCGAGCCGGGCTATATCAGCAACTTGGTCCACAAACATCAGTATACGGCAGGCGATCTAATTCTTATGCGATGCTCACAAGCGCCCTGCTGGGTCAGAATCAAACTCGATGCTGCCTTAGACAGCGCGATCGTATATCTGCCGGAGCAAGAAGCGTCGTATCTGGTACGTTTGGAGAATGTAGGAGTTTCGCTTCCGAGCGTGGCTTTTCAGGGATCCAAACATTGCCTATCTATCGAAGCACTGACGACGGCTGAGGCCGGCCAGAACAGGACCCTCAGCTATAACCCGTACGATCAACACGAGAACAGCAGCTTTTTCCCTCATGCCTGGGCAAATGTTGAGACACGAGGCGAAGCCTGGTTTGCTGCGGCGAATGCGATTGACGGTTATTATGCTAATTTCGGACATGGTCCCTGGCCGTACCAGAGCTGGGGCATCAATCGTGATCCGGAAGCTGCACTGACGATCGATCTGGGCGTCTCGTGTGAGATCAATGAAATTCGCTTCACAATCCGCGCGGACTTCCCGCATGACAATTATTGGACGCATGCTGAACTGCGTTTTGATACAGGGGAGACCTTGACTTTGGCCATCGAGCAAACACATTTGCCTCAGCAATATCGACTAGAGACAGCGATCAGAGCACGTCAGGTGACATTGGAGAAACTGATCCAGGCGGAGGGCGAGTCCCCGTTCCCGGCTCTGACACAACTGGAGCTACGGGGGAGGGTCGCTGATGTCTAAGCCTAATATTCTCTATGTGATGCCGGATGAATTCCGACAGCGGGCTATGGGTTTCCGCGGGGAAGATCCGACGCATACGCCGGTGATCGATCGTTTGGCAGCTGAAAGTCTTGAGCTTGAAAATGTCATTTCTAATTACCCTGTCTGCTCACCGCATCGGGCGATGCTATTCACCGGACAGTATCCTTGTACGAATGGGGTAATGGGCAATGCGAACAGTTCAACCAAGCAGTTCATGGTCCGTCTGGCGGCAAACACGCGTTGCCTACCTGATGTGTTGAAAGATGAAGGCTACAACTGCGGCTATGTGGGGAAATGGCATCTGGACTCCCCCGAAGAACAAGACTATCCCTACCTGGAGCCTCGACGTGCCGATGGGAAGGTTTGGGATGCTTTTACTCCAGAACATAGACGGCATGGCTTTGATTTCTGGTTTTCTTACGGCTGCTGTGACCAACACATGAATGCACACTACTGGGATAACACGAATGACGTTAAGGAAATCTCGAAGTTTCCGAATCAGTGGGGAGCAGCGATAGAGGCTGAGCAAGTGAAGCGCTTTATCCGAAATGCAGCTGGCGAACGAGACAGTGATGCCCCGTTCTTCATGGTCTGGGCGCCTAATCCACCGCATATGCCCTTTGAGCAGGTACCTGAGAAGTATCGGAAGCTATACGAGGATAAGGATCCGTCTGAGTTGCTGAATGCCGATACCTATAGATTGGTTGAAAGTCCGGCGCCTGAATTACCTCCGGAGCTTGCTCGAGATTTTGAGCAGAATAAAGCTCAGGCGTTAGAAGAAGTCCAAAACTATTTTGCGTGTATCAGCGGTATTGATGAGCTATTCGGTGAGATTCTCGAGACACTCGACAGCTGTGGTTTGGCGGACAATACGCTGGTAATCTTTACTTCGGATCATGGAGAACTTCTAGGTAGTCACGGTTTGTTGAGAAAAGGGCCTTGGTACGATGAATCCGTTAAGATTCCTTATCTCCTGCGCTATCCGGGACACTTGCAAACGGGAAGACAGAACTTCTATCTGAATACACCGGATATCATGCCAACGCTGCTCGGATTAGTAGGTCTGGAAGCGCAGATTCCTGAGACTGTTGAAGGACAGAACCTCAGTCAGCTCTTGAACAATAAGGAAGGAATTCCGGAACCGACAGAAGCGGGTGGCCGTGCGTACTACATAAATGCAGGTATGAACACGAGGGGCATCAGAATGAGAGACTATTATCTGATAGTCATACGAGATGCCTACGATAGAGAACAATATATACTTTATGACCTGAACTCTGACCCGAAGATGTTCCGGGATGTATCAGACGAACAGCAGACTATAGTGAAAGCTCTACGCGCAGATCTCGAAGACTGGATGAAAGAGACCGGGGACTGGTGGCTGCGTTAGATAAGATGCACAAACCAAAGCACCGAATGTGTGCAGTTTAAATGCATTCAGAAAAATGACAATTGCTAGAATAATGTAGATAGAAATCTTCTTAAACCTCAATAAAGCCCTGGAAACAGGGCTTTTCCCAATCTACAATATTCTTTCGCTCGGCAGTTTGCACGTTTTAAGCCCTATTGTTTTGCATTTTGCTCGCCAATATAATCGAAATTGACTAATCCCTCACGGAGGAATCATGGCAAACCCACGAAAAATTAATTGGAAAAGAAAAAGTATCTTCAAGAGAATGCTATCTGACTGGCAGCTTTATGCTTTGCTATTCTTCGGCTTGGCCTGGTTTATTGTCTTTGCTTATAAGCCCATGTCGGGCCTGCGAATTGCTTTCTACGATTACAACGTTTGGGGCGGCATAGAGAAAAGTCGCTTTGTTGGCCTCGAAAATTTCCAGCGTTATCTGAGCAGTCCGGATTTTGGCCGAACCGTAATCAACACGATTATGATTGCGCTCTGGCAACTGGCGCTCGTATTCCCTTTATCTATTCTTCTTGCGCTCCTGATTACTGAAATGACCAGTCGTCTGGTAAGTCGAATTACTCAGACGGTAACCTTCTTACCCTATTTCATTTCTGCTGTAGTGGTTGCCGGTATGGTGGTGAATTTCACTTCTCCGAGTTATGGTGTTGTGAATCTGATTCTTGAGAAGTTGGGTTTCGATGCGAAGTACTTTATGGTCTTTCCTCAGTACTTCCGTCCGATTTATACCTTGATGATTCTCTGGATGACCGCCGGGTATAACTCCATCGTGTATATCGCAGCGATTATGGGTATCGATCCTGCACTCTATGAAGCGGCGACGGTGGATGGTGCCAGTCGTTTCCGTCGCTTGTGGCATGTAACTCTTCCGGGAATTCTTCCTACCATCATGACCATGTTCCTACTTAATATCGGTAAAATGATCCGCTCCGGCTATGAGACGATTATTCTGCTATATCGCCCCTCGACTTACGAAACTGCGGACACGATTGCGACCTATGCCTATCGACTGGCATTCGGCGGAGGCCGGGCCGATTACGGACTGGCTACAGCTGTGGGTCTCTTCGAGGCAGTGGTTGCGCTGATTATGGTGGCTTTGGCCAATAAGGCGAGCAGGAAACTGACGTCCAGTTCGCTGTGGTAAGGGGGAGGATTATGAGAAGATTTTTCAGAAGAAAAGCTACAGAATCCCGTATGGTCAAGAGCAAAGGCGAAAAGGTCTATGACTTCGTTGTCAATATCCTGGGCTTGGTCGTCTCTCTGATTGCGCTTTATCCGCTTTACTATATTTTGATTGCTTCGTTCAGCAGACCGCTCGGTGTCGATAATGGCGATGTGCTGTTTATGATCGGGACACCGACATTGGAAGCTTATATCAGGGCCTTCAGAATCCCCAACATCTGGGTGGCCTACGGCAATACGTTCTACTATGCGATCCTGGGTGTTGCGGTGAATATGTTCCTGACTACGACAATGGCTTTCGCGCTCTCGAGAACAAGGTTAGTCGGCAGGAAATTCTTTACGCTGATGGTGGTCTTCACGATGTGGTTCACCGCCGGAATTATCCCGACCTATCTGAACTTCAGTGATCTGAACCTTCTCGATACCCGTACGGCGATCGTTGTCGGTTTCGGTATAAGTGCGTTTAACCTCATAATTATGAAGAGTTTCTTCGAGGGCATACCACTCGAGATGGAGGAGGCGGCTACAGTTGACGGTGCTTCCAGTTTCCGTGTCTTTGCCCAGATCTTCATCCCTATGTCGAAACCGGCCCTTGCAACCATTGTCATGTTTTATCTGGTCAATCGCTGGAACGGGTATTTTTGGCCGATGACACTTCTCAGGGACGATCTGAAAATGCCGCTCCAAGTGCTGTTGAAGAAACAGCTGGTTGATCAGGTGGCGAATGAAACTGAAGCGGCAATTGTCACAGCGGCGTCGTCCTGGTCTCCCACAACGAGGATCTATGCGCTGATGGTTATTGCAATCGTGCCGATGCTGATTATCTATCCTTTCTTGCAAAAGTACTTTAAAGCAGGCATGACCATGGGGGCAGTCAAAGGCTAACCCAGAAGAATAGAAGCAGAAGTAACGTAGACGTTAGCGACAGAAGCACAAGCAGACCTACTATTTGGAGGCAGGATAATGAAAAAGAAAATCATTTCACTCGCACTGGCCATGAGTCTGGCTTTGTCTGTAGCCGCATGCACAGGCCAACAGACAGGCACAACGGGCGGTTCTACCGATCCGGTTACAACCGATCCCATGACTACAGATCCGGAAACTACTGATCCGGGCACACCGACGGACACCGAAGCTCCGGATCCCAACCCGACGGAAGGTGATGAAGGCAATCTGGTATCAGAAGAACCGGTAACCTTCTCAATTTTCCTGAGTTTCAACAACATCACTTATGATCCGAGCTGGCCGGTCTGGCAGAAGATCGCTGAGGAGACCAATGTAACTCTGGAGTCTGTGATTTCTCAATCCAGCTCTGACGAGCAGCAGGCCTTCCAGCTGATGCTCTCCGGTAATGAACTGGCCGATATCATCGGCTATGTCAGCGCATCCGAGCTCGAGCAACTGGGCTATGACGGCGGGATGATCCCCCTGAATGACCTGATCAGCGAGCACGCGCCGAACATTCAGAAAATGCTGGATGAGGATCCGCTATTCAAACGTACAGCGACTGCAGCAGATGGCAACATCTACTTCATTCCGAGAAACTTTGAGAATCGTTTCGCGGAGTTCTACTGGATTCGTCAGGACTGGCTGGACAAACTGGATCTGGAAGTGCCGACTACTGTTGATGAACTTCATGACGTACTGCTCGCTTTCAGAGAGCAGGATCCGAACGGTAACGGCGAGAAGGACGAAGTGCCTTTCTTCGATCGCGCCGGCACTAAGCAAGCCGATGAAATCCTTAACCTCTGGGATTCCAGTACTGAGTTCTACCCCAGAGAAGGCCATATGACCTATGAGCCTATGGAAGAGAACTTCAAGACCGGTGTCCAGGAAGCGATCAAGTGGTATGCCGAAGGCATCATCGATCAGGAATATTTCACTCGTGGGGCCAAAGGCCGCGACACGCTGATGAGTGCCAACCAAGGTGGATTCACCCACGACTGGAGCTCGGCTTCTAACTATAACCTCTCCTTGCAAGAACAGTATCCGGGCATGAATATGGTCGCTATCGCACCTCCGGCAGATCAGCATGGTATGGTTAAGGAAAGATCACAGAATTATCCCGGCGTAGGTTGGGGCATCTCAGCCAGTGCTCAAGATCCGGAAACGATCATTAAGTTCTTCGACTTTTTCTTCAGTGAAGAAGGTGCCACACTCATGAACTTGGGTATCGAAGGCGAATCCTTTGAAGTCGTTGATGGTAAGCCGCAGTTGACCAAAGCCATCATGGAAGGTGAAGGTACACCGATCGGAAACCTGAGAACCCTCGGCGCACGTTATCGTGTAGGTTATCCTTCATCACTGAATGCTGAGCTGGCGACCTACTCTGAATTTGCCAAAGCAGCAGCTGAAATGTATCAGGGTAATCCTGAATGGTACGGTGAGAATCTGCCGCCGTATGCTGACGGTCAGTTAGAGCTTAAGTACACGGAAGACGAAAGCCGTGAACTCAGCAGAATCATGGGTGAAATCGAACCTTACGTACTTGAGAAATATCAGTCATGGATCCTCGGATCTGCCGACTTCGAATCTGAGTATGACGGTTTCATCGCAGAGCTGGAGCGCAGAGATATCAGTAGAGCAATCGAGATTGTCGACGGCGCGTATCAGAGATATCTGGGCAACTAATTACTAAATCACAATATACTGGGGCTGTTGACCTGCTGAGGTCAACA
>CAZJTS010000060.1:0-10844 GCA_964548975.1 uncultured Fastidiosipila sp. | reverse complement strand
AGCCGACCACGGGCCTACATATGGCTGACGTGGATAAGCTCGTCACGATCCTGCAGCGCTTAACGGAAGCCGGCAATACTGTCCTGGTGATCGAGCATAATCTGGATGTCGTCAAGACCGCAGATTACATTGTTGATCTGGGTCCGGAAGGCGGAGATGCCGGTGGTGAGGTAATCGCCGTAGGCACGCCGGAAGAACTCGCTGAAGTCGAGCATTCCTATACCGGACATTATTTAAAGAAGATAATCGAGGCTTATAGAGCCGGCAAGAAACCTTATGAGGCGTTCGTCGAAGTCGAGAAACGTTGATATTTCGGGCTTTGGCCAAAAGATTAAGAGCAGTAAGATTTGTAACGGTTTTCTTAACTGTTGCAAATTTGACTTTATTTGTCGATTGATTCGGCTACAATGTTAGAATAGATTACGGTCCTCGTAATCAGAGAAAGAGGTGGAATGCTCATGGGGCAAAAATGCGTAATGTGCCACAAAAATATTCCCGTCATTTTTACGACTCGCTACGAAAGCGGCAAGACGATCAATGAGGGTATTTGCTTGAGCTGTGCATATAAAAACCGCATCGGCGGCTTAGATGAAATGTTTACCAAAAGTGGCGTGAACGACAGCAACGTTGATCAGATCACGGAGCATCTGAATGAAGTAATGGAATCCATGCAGGGTACAGGTCAACTGAACCTGCTATCCGCGATGTTCGGCGGCGAACTCCCGGAGAATGTCGCGAATATTCTCGGTGCTAACAACAGCGACGGGAACGAAGATGAGGAAGAGTATATAGAACTATTTAACCAAGAGTCTGATGAAGAAAACTTCACTGAAGAGAATGAGAGTTCTTTACAGCTGTTTTCGGATTCCCCTATCCTGGGTCAGCGACCGCAGAAGAATTCTGCCGCTGAAGAACCTAATGATGAAGATATCCAGTGGCCGATGATCCTGCCGAAAAAAGAGGATAATCGCCAGGAACAAACCAGAAGTCAGAGACCGCGCCGGAAGAAGCGTAAATTCCTGGATCAGTTCGGACGCAATCTGAATGATCGGGCGATTCAAGGTGAATTGGATCCACTGATCGGACGGCATAATGAGCTCGACCGCGTCGTTCAGATCTTGAATAGACGCAGCAAGAACAATCCGGTTCTGCTGGGCGAGCCCGGTGTCGGTAAGACCGCAATTGCCGAGGGCCTTGCGAGCAGAATTGTGGCCGGTGAAGTGCCTCAGAAACTGCTGGATATGGAAGTCTATCTGCTGGATATGACCGCCATGGTTGCCGGTACGCAGTTCAGAGGTCAATTCGAGAACCGTATGAAGGGGCTCGTTGACGAGGCTGCGAAGGAAAGCAACATCATCCTGGTGATCGATGAGCTACATAATATCATGGGTGCCGGTGATGCTGAGGGCGCCATGAATGCGGCGAATATTCTGAAGCCGTCTTTGGCCAAAGGCGAGATCCGCGTACTGGGCTCCACAACGCTGGACGAATACAGGCGCTACATCGAGAAAGATTCGGCGCTCGAAAGACGTTTCCAGAAAGTTGTGGTAAATCCGCCTTCTGCTGAGGAAACCTTCGAAATCCTTCAGGGGCTCAGAACGCATTTCGAGGCACATCACCATGTCACTTATAGTGATGAAGTCCTGAGAGCCTGTGTCAGGCTGTCTGACCGCTATATCACCGAGCGCTTCCTGCCGGATAAAGCCATCGATCTGATGGATGAAGCGGGCTCAAAAGCGAACCTGAAAGACAATAATCTGGTCCAGCTCACCCGTCTCAGAAAGGACCAGCAGCTGCTGAATGCCCAACTGGATCGGATGACCGCTGAAGCGCAACCGGACGACAATGATCCGGAAGCCGTCGAAGCCTACTACGGTCGCCAGGCCGAATTGCGCAGTCGCAAGCTGAAAATGGATCGGGAAGTGGATGAGGTCGCAGAGAAAACCGTGCCGACCGCCATTACCGAAGAAGATATCGCAGATGTCATCTCCATGTGGACCGGTATTCCTATCCGTAGCCTGACCGAATCCGAGCAGGAGAAACTTCTGAATCTGGAAGCTCGTCTGCACGAGCGGTTGATCGGGCAGGAGAAAGCGGTATCCGCTGTCTCCAGAGCTTTGAGAAGAACCAGAGCCGGACTCCGCGGGCGCAAGAAGCCGAGCAGTTTCATCTTCGTGGGTCCCACCGGTGTCGGTAAGACGGAGCTGGTCAAGGCTTTGGCCGAAGTCATGTTCGACACGGAAGACGCCCTGATTCGCCTCGACATGTCCGAATACATGGAGCCCCATACGGTGTCCAAGCTGATCGGATCGCCTCCGGGTTACGTAGGCTATGACGATGGCGGTCAATTGACCGAGAAAATCAGACGCAAGCCCTACAGCGTTCTGCTCTTGGATGAGATAGAGAAGGCTCATGCCGATGTTTTCAATATGCTCTTGCAGATCCTGGATGAAGGCAGACTGACGGACGGCCATGGTCGGCTCGTGGACTTCAGCAATACGATCATTATCATGACCTCGAATGTCGGCACGACCAAGAGCGGTGGCTATGGCTTCGGTTCCCAACAGGAGCAAGCTGCGGAAGATCGCATCATGACCAAACTGCGTGAGTTCTTCCGACCTGAGTTCCTAAACAGAGTCGATGAAGTCGTTGTCTTCCATCCGCTGTCGAAGGAAGAGATCCGGAAGATCGTTGAACTCATGCTCAACGAGGTCAATCAGGCGCTCAAGCAGTCCAGTGAAGTCCAGATTGCCGTGTCGGATGAGGCGAAGGATTATCTGGCCAAAGAAGGCTACAGCGATGAGTACGGGGCCAGACCGTTGCGCCGGGTCATCACCCGGAAGCTGGAAGATCCGCTGGCAGAGTTAAAATTGGCCGGCAAGCTGGCGGACAAGTTCGGTGTCGCTGTCACAGTCAAAGATGACGCCATTGATCTGGAGCCACAGTAAGTTCTGTGTAATTAAAGAAATTAAAGGGTTACCGCTGAGGTAACCCTTTTTTAGCTGCGATAACTGCCGTTGATCTCGACGTATTCGTGCGAGAAGTCGCAGGTCCAGTAATGGTCGGAGTAAGGTCCCATACCGAGATCGATGGTGACGATGATCTCGTCATTTTTGAGAATTGCCAAAGCTTCTGCTTCATCGAAGGGCAGTCCTCGGCCGTCCCGGCATACCGCTAGCGGACCGAAGGCGATGTTCACTTTGTGAGGGTCAATCGCGACTTCGCTGTTGCCGATTGCGGTGATGACACGGCCCCAATTGGCATCTTCGCCGTACATGGCGGTCTTGAAGAGCGGCGATCTGGCAACAGCCAGGGCAACCCGATAGGCTGCTTCAGGTGAATAAGCGCCTTCGACCCGGACATCGATGAGTTTGGTTGCGCCTTCGCCATCTGATGCAATGCTGCGCGCGAGACGGTGACAGACAGTTTCCAAGGCTCGGGTGAAGAGACGGGCAGCTTCATCTGTTGTAGCATTTATCTCTTTGTTAGCAGCCAGGCCACTTGTGACGACTATGGCTGTATCACAGACACTTGTGTCGCCGTCCACGGATACCCGGTTGAAGGTTTTCTCGGTAACCAGTCGCAGCGTGTCCTGGAGAAAAGACTGCTCGATTACGGCGTCGGTGGTAATGACTGCGATCATGGTAGCCATGTTGGGATGGATCATGCCGGAGCCTTTGGCCATTCCGGCAACGCATATCTCCGTACCGTCCAGCGTAAAGCTGACCACGGCTTCCTTCATTGTCTTATCGGTAGTCATGATGGCTTCAGCAGCTGCATGGCCTGAATCAGGCTCGTGCTGGAGGCGAGCGGCGGCATCACTGATGCCTTGATTCAGCCTGTCCATAGGCAGGGGCTGACCGATCACGCCCGTTGAGCAGGTGAGGACCGATTCAGGGGCGATGCCCAGAGCATCGGCAGTGAGACTTGCCATCTGCTCCGCTGCCATGTCGCCTTCCGGACCGACACAAGCATTGGCGTTGCCGCTGTTGATGACGATGGCGTGGATAGACTGGCCTTGATCTGCCAGGCGCTGGCTGCGCAAAAGGGAGTGACCTTTCACTTGATTCCGCGTGAATACAGCAGCTGCCGTACCCAGGCCATTGATCTGGACCAGTGCCAGGTCTTTCTGCTGATTCTTCTTGATACCACAGCTGACACCCGCTGCCAGGATACCGGCGGGGGAGGTTATACTACCGTCTTTGAATTCCATAGATACGCACCTTTGCTAGTAGTTTAATTGCCGATATTGTATCATTGATGGAGTTAGTTTATTGATAGAGGAGATTCTTGTTATGTGGAAAAATCCTGAATTACGGGCAGATGCGCGCTTCCATCTGAAGGGTGCGTGGGGCTATGGTGTCGCCATCGGTCTCATTACCATCATCGCCGGCTATATCTTCAATATGATTTCGGGAGCGATTACGGGCGGGACGTCGATCCTGACGGGGGTGCTGCCTGATGTCACTCAGCCATCGACTCAGATTGATATCGACTTGGGTCAGTTTATGCGGAACGTCAGTGATTTTATCGCCGGTAATTGGATCTACTTCGCTATATCGTCTTTGTTAACTGTGCTGTTCGGGATACTCTTCACGGATCCCTTCCAAGTGAGCTCGAACAATTGGTTCATCAGAAACCGTGAAGTACCTAATGCCCCCAGCCTGGAACTGCTGCTCTCACACTTTACAGGCAATTATGGCCGTTTGGTCATTGGCAGACTCTGGGAAAAATTCTGGCTCTTCCTCTGGGGCTTGCCGATCCTGGCCGGTGTCGCAATTAACATGCTTTCTCTCTTCTATTACTATATGAGTATTGCGCTGGATGGCGTTGTGACCGATGAGAAGTTTACGAATCAGATGCCGATGTTCTTACTGGGTATGGGCCTGATGCTCCTCGGTATGATCCCTTATATCAACCGCTCGTTCGCATACGCGATGAATCAGTTTATACTCGCCGATAACCCCCAGATCGGGCACAAACGTTCGCTCAACCTGAGCAAAAGCATGATGAAGGGCAATAAACTTCACTATTGGGGACTGAACCTTTCCTTCCTCGGCTGGGCGTTTCTGTCACTCTTCACTTGCGGTATCGGCCTGCTCTTTCTCAATCCTTATATGAGACAGACAATGGCAGAACTCTACTCGAGGCTGCGCAGTGTGGCAGTAGGAGATGGCATCACTACGATGGAAGAAATGGGTTTCAGACTCGATGAAGAGCCCGTTGAAGTACAACAGCCGGAAGTAACCAATCCTTATTCACCCGACTGGAAAAGTCCCAGTAAACACGATGGACCTGAATTCTAGGTGTGAGGTAAAAACACTTTTAACACGAATTTAATTTGCGACTCTGAGCGGCAGTCGGTATATTGAACTGGTAAAGTTAGTGAACATTATGCGCCGAGCGCATCAAAGATGGTACCTGACATGACCAAAGTATTTATTACAGGCGCGAATCAAGGCATCGGCTATTATCTGGTTGAAAAGTTGCTGGAAACTGACAACACTGTCGGTGTATTGGATATTGAGACCAATAAGATCAGCAAACTGGAAGAGCGCTACCCGAAGCGTCTGGTCTGCTACCAGGCTGATGTTTCAGATTTCAAGGCGGTCCGGACTGCTGTGAATGATTTTCTCCTCAGGTTTACCGCTATAGACACCGCCATTCACAATGCCTGCTTGTGCACTTTCGGGCCGGAAGAGGCGACAGATCTGGAGACCTATAAGCAGGTATTAAGTGTCAACTATCTGGGCGCTTTGCATGTGGCCAAAGCGGTGCTACCGGCGATGAAGCAACAGTCTTCCGGACGGCTGATTTTTACCAGCTCCGGCGTGGGCGTAACCGGATTCACAGGCATTTCACCATACGCATCAAGCAAAGGCGCCATCGAGTCTCTAGCGAAATGTTTGAGGTTGGAATATCAGGACTACGGCATTACCTGCCATCTGATCCATCCACCCTTAACGAAAACAGAGTCAGCCTCAGGTCTCGCGGTGCCGGACCAGTTCAAGGCGGATCCTCGGAAAGTGGGCTATAGTTTGGCCGGAAAGATCGACTCCAAACGCTTTATTATCTGTCATAGCTTTGGCCAGAAATTCCAGATGATGTTAAGTTATTTCTTTCCTCTTAAGACCGGCCGAATGATGAGTAAGATGACTCAGAGATATCTGGATAGCCAGGCAAAGAAGCAGTAAGGACTTAAACAAGCCCCGCAGTCGGAACTACGGGGCCTGGCATGACTTGAGTTAATAGCTACTTAATCTGTTAGATCGAGCGACCGAATCCGCTGACGGGTCGGCAGTACCAATGCCGGAGACACAGAGAGCTCATCAATGCCCATGCGCAGGAACGTTTCAATCAGCTCAGGATCTGCGCCGAGTTCGCCACAGATGCCGACCCAGATCCCGGCGTCATGGCCGGACTTGACGGTCCATTCGATCAGGCGAAGGAGAGCAGGGTGGTGGGGATCCAGAAAAGTGTCCAGGCGCTCATTCTGCCGATCGATCGCCAGTGTGTACTGGGTCAGATCGTTGGTGCCCAGGCTGAAGAAGTCCACTTCTTTGGCCAATTCATCTGCCATAAGCGCAGCCGCAGGTGTCTCGATCATGATGCCGAGTTCAGGGTTCCCGTAGCTGATGTCTTCATTATCCAGCTCTTGTTTCACTTCGGCCAGAATTGCCTTCGTCTGCCGGATTTCGGCCAGAGAAATGATCATAGGCAGCATGATGGCAAGCGTGCCGTGGACAGAAGCGCGCAGGAGTGCCCGCAGCTGTGTGCGGAAGATCTCCGGCTCGGTGAGACAGATGCGAATGGCACGGTAACCCAGGGCGGGATTCTGCTCTTCCTGGAGGTTTAGATAAGCGGCGGTTTTGTCCGCACCGATATCGAGGGTTCGAATGACGACCTTTTTGCCATCCATGGCTTCCAGCACCGCGCGGTAGGCATTGTATTGCTCATCTTCGGTGGGAAGGTGATCACGGTCAAGGTAGAGGAATTCGCTGCGGAAGAGACCTATGCCGCGCGCTCCATTGGCCAAAGCCAACTCCGCGTCCTCGACACTGCCGATATTGGCGAACAGGTCGACGGTGGTCCCGTCTTGAGTAACATCCTCTTCATCGATCAAAGACTCGAGTGCAGCTTTGCGAGCGAGAACTTCTTTGTGTTTAGATTCATAAGTGGCCAGCTCATCAGCCGTTGGGTCCAGGAGCAGGATACCTTCATCCGCATCCAACAAGGCGGTCTTGCCATGCCAATCCGGATTGATGTCCACCTGATAGAGGGCAGGGATGCCCATGGTCCGGGCGAGAATCGCCGAATGCGAACTGGAGGATCCCTGGCGGGTTGCGAAGCCCAGGATCAGATCTTTGCCCAGATGAATTGTTTCACTCGGGGTCAGATCGTCAGCTACGATGATCGAAGGGGTATTCACGACAATATCAGGTAGGTCCAGAAGATTGCGGATGACACGCTGGGTGATGTCCTTCATGTCGATCGCCCGCTCTCTGAAGTAATCGTCATCCATGGCGGCGAATTGATCGGCCAGGTTTTGGCCGACCTGCTGAACGGCGTATTCGGCCGAGGCACCTTGCTCGATCTGCTCAACGACGGAATCCACCAGATCGTCGTCCTCGAGCAGCATCTGATGGACTTCGAATATCGCGGCCGTTTCTTCATCGGTTTCCGCCAAGGTCTTATCATAGAGGGCGCCGAGTTGTTGAAGTGCGGTCTGACGGGCTTCGGTGAAACGCTCTTTTTCTGCTTCAGGATCTGCGCTTGTCTTTGCTTCGATCGTGGGCACAGCGGCATTCATTACGAATACCGGCCCGATTGCGATACCTTGATAGATGGACTTCCCGGGAAACTTCGCCATGATATCCTCCGATTTACAGGTTTTCTTTCAAGAAGGTCTCAACTGCCTGGCAGGCTGCGTCTGCGTCGTCACCTTCCACTTCGATGGTTACAGTGTCGCCTGAGCGAACACCTAAGCCCATTAATTGTATCAGTTTTGTCACTTCAGCCTTCTTTTCGCCATGGCTGAGGGTGATTTTCGAGTTGTACTTCTTGGCTTCTTTGGCCAAAAGCCCGGCCGGTCTAGCGTGAATGCCGATAGGATCTGTGATGGTATAGGTAAAAGATTTCATGTTTTGTCCCTTTCGTAAGTGTGACCAACCACCGGTGCGCTCTACCGGTGGTTGGTCAATATGGAGATTAGGAAGTATTAGATTTGTTTGTTGATCTCGTCGTGAACGAACTGGACCTGAGGACCGACGATCACCTGGACGTTCTTCTGAGAAGGACGGATGATGCCGGGGACTTTAGCGGATTTGATCTGTTTCTCATCCACTTTCAGGTGGTCTTTCACTTCAACGCGCAAGCGTGTAGCACAGTAATCGAGGGTTTCGATATTCTCTTTACCGCCGAGACCGGCCAAAATCGTGTTCGCCATAGCACCGAAGTCGGTGTCGGAAGCGAGTTTGATGTTCTTCTCAGCTTCATATGCTTCATCATCGTCTTCACGACCGGGTGTCTTCAGGTTGAACTTGGTGATGAAGAAACGGAAGATGACATAGTAGAGTACGAAGAAGACGAGACCCAGAGGAATCAGGAGGAACCAGTTGGTTGCCAGCGGAATTCTGGAGCTCAGGAGCAGGTCGATCAGACCGGCGCTGAAGCCGAATCCGGCGATCCACTTCAGGGAAGCGGCGATGATCAGGGACACAGCGGTCAAACCTGCATGGATGAGATAAAGGAAGGGTGCCAGGAACATGAAAGCGAATTCCAGAGGCTCGGTTACACCTGTGACGAAAGCGGCTACAGCACCTGCCAGCAGGAGAGAAGCGGCGGTCTTCTTTTGCTTGTCTTTGGCCGTATGATACATGGCCAGAGCAGCACCGGGGAGACCGAACATCATGATGGGGAAGAAGCCTGCCTGATACATACCGGTGGTTACACCGGGTAGTGTAGAAGTGGTGTTACTCCAGAAGTTGCCGATGTCATTGATACCGAACGTATCAAACCAGAATACGTTGTTCAAGGCGTGATGGAGACCGGTCGGGATCAGCAGACGGTTGAAGAAACCGTAAATACCGGCACCGATGGGACCCAGAGCAGCAATGCCCATACCGAAAGTGACCAGACCGCTATAGACGATCGGCCAAATGAAGTAGAGAACGACAGCGAACAGGATGCTGAACAAGCCGGTCATGATCGGTACGAGACGACGGCCGCTGAAGAAAGCCAGTGCAGCTGGCAGGCGGACCTGATAGAACTTGTTGTAAGCACCGGCAGCGATCAGACCGGAAAGAATACCGACGAAGACGTTCTTGAAGTTCATGGCACCCCAGCCGAGCTCAGGAGCGAGTTCAACACCGCCCTGATAGTTGGCAACAGCACCGGGTGAAAGCAATGTGATAACCATCAGGAAGCCGACTAAGCCGGAAAGGGCCGCCGCTCCGTTGTTATCCTTGGACATACCATACGCAACACCGACAGCGAACAGGACACCTAAGTTATCCAGAATCGCAGCACCCGCGCTGATAAAGAACTGGGCAATTGCGCTAGCGCCACCCCAGTCCACCGGGTCAATTGCGTATCCGATACCCATCAGAATAGCTGCTATCGGAAGGACAGCTACCGGCTGCATTAGGGATTTCCCTAAGCGTTGCAGAAACCTCATCATTGTTTGTTTCCTCCTATGTGTTTTTTTCTATCCCCCTGCATCCGTGCCCGGGTTAAGTAGCACGAACGCAATATAGGCAATCCACTTGGGTCTACTCCCTTGATTATTAGCTAAATACGGTCAATATTTCTTAGAAATTATTTGCGATTTCTTAGTATTCTTTCTCTTTGCTCAAAAGTACTTGGTTTTTCCAGATGCGATATGTATATTTTATCCTAAGAGAATCAACGAGGAGTCTGCATATGAAAAATTTGTTCAAAAATCTGTTTGCCCCTAAAGAAGAAACTATTACTATCTTTGCCCCCTTTTCCGGAACTGTCGTTCCTCTGGGCGAAGTCGGTGACCCGGTCTTCGCTGACGAGATCCTGGGCCCCGGTATTGCGATCAATCCGGATACCGGCGAACTCTATGCGCCTGTGGACGGGGAGATTTCAACGCTCTTTGAAACCGGCCATGCTGTCGGCATCACAACAGCCGAGGGTCTGGATCTTCTGATTCATATCGGTATCGATACCGTTGAACTTAAGGGTGAAGGTTTTACCGTCGAGACAGCGCTCAATCAGAAGGTGGCCAAAGGCGAGCCCCTGCTGAAAGCCGACTTAGCGACGATCGAGAAGCTCGAGCGGGACACCATCACACCAATCATCATCACCAACATCGATGATTTTAACGGCCTCGAAATCCTGGCCTCCGGCGAAGTCAAAGTCGGCGATCCGCTTCTGCAGGTCAAGAAATAATTTAGGACATTTTAAGCCCAGCGTCGACCGAATTTCCGGAAAACGGCTTGACAAGTAAAACCGGAGTAATTAAGATACTCAAGTGCTCTGGCGTTACGCGTCTTTAGCTCAGTTGGTAGAGCAACTGACTCTTAATCAGTGGGTCCAGGGTTCGAGCCCCTGAAGACGCACCAGCACCTGCCCCGTAGATCCTTTGGGATTGCGGGGCTTTTATTTACGCTTATTTTCTCTGACATTCGTTCTCGCAGATGCTCTGTGACGTGTTATAGTAAGCTCACCCTAGGCTCGAACAGCTAAGGGCATTTCGCGTATAATATCTTTGGGAATACACTTTACGTACAGAGAGTAAAAGCAATGGAACAATGTCTGATACTTGCTCACAGAGGTGCGAGCGGGGATGCACCTGAGAATACACTCCAAGCGTTCCG
>CAZJTS010000059.1:0-11205 GCA_964548975.1 uncultured Fastidiosipila sp. | reverse complement strand
CGCTGCCGCGTCGGCTTAATGCGTTTGAACTCCGGGATTCTGCGCAGACTTTGGATCGTTGTTTCGCCGCTGCTGCTATTCTCTCCTCTTTCATCACCTCCGTGGAGGAAGCCATGGCTCAAGCCGCCGCCGACCTCCACTTCGAGCAGGCGGTGTTCTATCGGGACCTCCTCCCTACACTCCGCCTGCTCCATAAGCATGTCAGCAAGCTGAAGGATTTCCTGGCAGCAGAATTTCACGTGAACATCCCTTTGGCCAAAGGCCAGCGCCACTTCTACATCCGGAATGGCCTGGTCGTCGACACCGTGTTCACGGATGATGAGAACTTCAATGTGGACCTTTTCATCTTCACGGCTCGGGCCTTGCCGGACCGGGGATTAGACGATAAGGCAGCATTGGACTACCGGGATATTGTCTTTACGGAGTTGGAGGGCTTGCCCGAAGGCCAGGTGGAGCGGCTCGGGTGAGGGTTAATTCACGTCGACTCCTCATTTGTGGTCTCAAATTCAACTGTCGACTCCTCATCTGTGGTCTCAAGTTCAACTTATGCTCACTTTTGACGGGGCAAAAAGTATCCGCTACACTAATCGAGATAGTACCCCACACGCCTCTCAACGATGCGGACTAGGTGGGGTCATTTTTTGCCGACAATTATACACCCGTGACGTCCGTGGTTATTCGAACCTGTCGGAAATTCCGACAGGTTGCTTTTCCTCTAACTCAGCATCATCATAAATATTCCTAATACGCTCTTCAACATTAGTTCGGATGAAAAAACGTCAGTGCGGTTACAGCAGAAACACCTAAACGCAGAGGCGCAGATGCCAGAGGGCGCCGCGTCTTAACGAATAGATTCCTTGACTAACAACAAGAATCCCGATAGACTTTCAATACACAGAAATGGTCGGTGAAGAGCTGACTAGCAGTAGGCTTTCTATCGTAAGGTAGAGGCCTTTTGCTTTGAAATTCCAACTAGATGAACCTTAAAAGTCACCAAAGGATACGATAAGCATACTTCGTTAAGGGATGGAAAAATTAGAGCAAATGATGGGCAACTGACAGGTAACATGTTGGTGTAACCTGTGTATTGACAAGATAAGTTAGCTTCGCTAGAATGTTCGTTGCCTGTCTACTTGCTTCCATAGCTCAGTTGGTAGAGCGCACCCTTGGTAAGGGTGAGGTCACCAGTTCAACTCTGGTTGGAAGCTCCACAAGAAAGCCCGTGAACACATTGTTTGCGGGTATTTTTTTCATTCGAGGCAACCATAATGATGGACGACCATCTAGATCAAAGAGCCAACTCCTATAAGGAACTAGTTACGCTCCGCGCAAGTACTCATCGAATTCATCTCGTTTGCTCCACGGAATCAACTTTGTTCCGTACTCACTTAACGCATTTAATGCATTTTTGCTCGGCTTGTTAGCGAGATCATTATAGAAGACTACTAAGTCAAAATTCTTCTTTGCCTGAACTTCAATGGTCTCAAACAAATAGAGCTTAGACGTATTTAAATTCAGATTATTTGCAGACTTAATCAACTTTTCTTTTGAATTTCCAATACGAGGAAGAGAAAAGTCAAACTTATGAGTTATTCCACTTTTACCGGAATAATGCGGATCAGCATTGAAAGGGATTTTCTGGCTGATGAGGAAAGCCTCAACATCTTGAGAAAAGATGGTGGCAACAGAACTACTGTTCAACATGAACATGTCTGAAACAGAGTGCATAGCTTGAATAAGCATATTCTTACATTGCGGAAAGGCTAGTGAAGTACATTCCACTTGGAGTTCTTCACCGACCAAAGAAACACCATAGCTACTCAGGAGATTCTCTAATATATCCTTTCGCTTCTGTGTGTCAAGGTTAACCCCCGACATAATTAGATCATTTATCACAACCGAATCATCCGAAAGAAGAAAGTTATTATTCGGCAGAATTTGCACATATATTTGCATGTGATCGTTGTGATGGTCGAGAAAAGGCACAGTTATCTCAGTCATACCATTTTCAAATGTATAACTCGAAATATTTGCTTTCAACCAAGCAACATAGTCATCGACAAAATTGTATTTAGTTTTTAATACCGCTTCCATATTAAAACCTACTTGGTACCTCCAGTTCTCTTTTATCGTAAGTCTTCTGCAAAAATATTCAAATATTTTTGATCGATCACTTAGATCTTCCATCCGTAAATTCACATTATCACAAAAGTCTCGAAGAGGATGTGCCCATCTATCTGAGTAACCTTCCTGAAAAATATGAATGTGGGAACCCTTGATTATTTTATAGTCTGGATTAGTATGTGGCGGACATGGCTCTAAGTCAATTCTTAGTAGTGGAGTACCATCCATATAAATTGCGATAGTTGAAAATTTTTTAGAGTTCTTATTGCTACTAGTAACATATATGTTGATATATTCAGACTGATCGCGGAGAGTAACTGCCTCAAGTTTCACTCGGTTTCCGTTTACTGGTAGAGTTATTGCCCTATCCCTTTTCACAAATTCCTTTAGTTCCTTTACCAGGTCTTCGTATTCTTCATCAGTCATGTGTTTGGCACCAAATTAATTTCTCAATTCCTTTCTCTTTAGAATTCGTGACCATTCCAATATGTTTCCGTTTCTGATCGCCACCACCCCAGATTGTGTGGTTGAATAGGTGATTGATTTATCACCGAAGATTAGCCTGATTCGTACTCATATCCCTGAGACTTTTCTATTCTTTATCATTTTTATTCCATTGGTAGTTTAACATTATATGCTTGGTTTCAGCAGAGATCATCTTCTCCTTTCTATGCGAAAACATCTGCGATTAGTTAGAGAGATTTGATGAGAAGTTATTATTTCGCTTACATTATCTGGTATCAATTTCAAGTAAACATCAGCCGGCTTTTTCGGCAAGAACTTAGTTCCCCCGCACCGAAAAACTTCAGCTTTCATCGATTATATTCACCCAAAAATTCCAACACATACGCATTCAATTCAAGTAACGTCTCCGGCGCTTTCCGCGTATTGAGACGACCATCGATCAAGTTCGTCAAGACCGGCGATACCAACGCCATATCCGTCAACCCGATATGCCCAACGCCCGCCAAATGTTCGTTAACGAACTTCGGATCCTCACTGTCTATGAGTTTCTGATTCATTCCGTATGTCGTAATCTCATCAATCTTGCTATATAGCGCATCCGAATAAACGTGCAGAACCGGCAGCGGATACTCCTCTTCGTTGAAGACATAGCGATCCCCTTCAATTCCCGTGATCTCGTGGACGAAGGGTGCCTCAAGGATCACTAACCCTCGAATCGCGTCCTGCCTTTCTCGCCCTATGGCCAAAGCCGCCGATCCCCCCAAAGAATGCCCTGACAGGACAATGCGGTCACGATCAATCAGCGTTTCCAGTTCGTGATCCTCTACCTCATCCAAGAGCTTATCCAAAACGTAGTTACAGTCCTCCAGCCTAATTTCCAGCCAGCTCTTCAAGGACTCGAGCGTGCCAATCAAATCTTCTGACCCTTGACTACTCATCACACTCTGCATAAATTCCCGGTCCACCGTGACCCGCTTGCCATCCGACAATGTCGTCATAAAAGAATGATAGGGGTGGTCCAAACTCATGACAACATAACCACGTGAGGCAAGTTCTAAGAACAAAGTCTCATTGGAATCCGCCACGCCAAACGAACCATGAGAGAACAGAAACAGAGGTTGCCCCTGAGCTTTTGCTCCCTCCGGATACCAGACTTTCACAGGAATCTCGCGCTCGGTCTCGCTCGTAAGCATTTCAGGAAACTCCGACACATGCCGAAAAAAGATAGTCTCCGTCAAAACCTCCTGGTCCCCGGTCGGCCTTGGTGCGGGAAATAGTGGAAATAAGTATAGAAAAGTCATCACAAGAATCAGCACAAACGACGCCAAGAGCAAGAGACGCTTCTGCCACTTTTTATCGAATTTCTTGACGATCAGAAAAACAAAAAGTGCTACAGCCAGCAGCAAACCAATTAATCGAAGAAGCATAAGACTGTTCCCTCCTATAGACTTCTGCCATCCGAAGGCAGTAAAGCAACACCTTGATCCTAATTACTCCGGTACATGCGAATTAGGGCTTCAAAATGAGTCTTTTCATCTTCCTCCAGTTGTCCACCAGCCTCAGGATTTTCCACTGCCCAAAGCGCTAATTCATAGTGGTCCAACGCTTCCAGCTGCGGCAATTCTTTGTTCTTAAAATCCTCATCATGCAGTTCCTTATAAGCTAGATAAGCTGACATCGTCCCACGTACATAGATGGAACGTTTGGCAGGCCCATTATTCATCAACCACTTGAAAAAATCCTCGAAGGCGCTATAAGTATCTTCATTATCCTGGTCGAGCAATCCGACGAGGTCAGAAGCTTCTTTTGCGAGCTCCTGTCCGGTGTAGTAACGATAGGCATTTAGGTAACTATCAATCCAATCCAGGCTCACGAATCGATCTAGAGAATCGACTTTTACTTTGCTACTTATCCATGGACTTTCCTGCAAGGATTCATCCGCAAGACTGGATGGGGCAATAAACCCATCCATAAAATCAACATATCTCTCGACCGATTCTTGGAGATCGCTGAGTTGGCCGGTGATGCTTCTAGTAGCTTTAGACGTATCACAGGCAGCTAGATTCAAAACTAAAAATGCCAAAAGAAAAATTCTCGGAAAACGAAAATTAATTGCAGTTCTCAATAGCTCGTCCTCCCGCTCTATCGCTTTGCTTATACTATAAAGTAAATTTTTACTAGGTTAAATAAAGTGAATGTTAAGACTCGCTTAAAAATGTCATGAAAAAAGCACAGTAAGACGAATCCCACTGTGCTCCAAAAGTAAGCTAAAAACTCTAGACTTTAACCCTTACGCTCCGCAGACACCTTCCCCTGTTTGGTCGTGTCCGTACCGGAGAAGTTCACACCCGTATCCGCGGGCGCTTCATGATCGAAGTCATAATCCTTGCCCGGCAGTACCGCGTTCAGGAAGATACCCACGATCGAAGCGATCGCGAGACCGGAAAGCTGAATGTTCGCACCGGCGATGGAGAAGGAGATGCCGCCGACCGAACCGGTGAAGCCGAGCGCGCAGACGAAGATCGACGCGGCAACAATCAGGTTGCGGCTCTTCGTGAAGTCAACAGCATTCTCAACCAGATTCCGGACACCGATTGCGGAGATCATACCGTAGAGGATCAGTGAAATGCCCCCGATAATTGCCATAGGGATCGAGCGAATGACAGCTGCGACGGCCGGGAAGAATGAGAGGACGACCGCAAAGCCCGCAGCAATTTGCATGACTCGGGGATCGTAGACTTTGGTCAAAGCAAGGACGCCCGTATTCTCGCCGTAAGTGGTGTTGGCGGGTCCGCCGAAGGCCGCAGCCAGCGCGGTCGCGATGCCGTCGCCCAAGAGGGTTCTGTGGAGGCCGGGTTCCTTGATGTAGTTCTTGCCGGTGGTCGCGCTGATAGCGGAGATGTCGCCGATATGCTCCATCATGGTGGCCAAAGCCAAGGGCATGATCGTCAGAATCGCACTGATATCGAACTTCATGAACTGGCTGGTTTTCAGCGGCAGATGGACGATCTCCGCATTGAAAATGGTACTGAAGTCGATCCGCTGCAGGATCACAGCGACGGCGTAAGAGATCAGGATGCCGAGGAGGATGGGGATGATTTTGGCCATGCCTTTGCCCCAGATATTGAAGAAGATGACCACGACGATCGCAACAACTGCGAGGATCCAGTCGGTGCTGGCGTTGCCGATTGCAGAGGGGGCCAAAATCAGGCCGATCGAAATGATAATCGGACCGGTGACGACCGGTGGGAAGAAGCGCATGACGCGACGGACGCCGAAGGTCTTGATGAAGCCCGCCATGACTA
Organism: uncultured Fastidiosipila sp.; assembly: GCA_964548975.1. Taxonomy (GTDB): domain Bacteria; phylum Bacillota; class Clostridia; order Saccharofermentanales; family Fastidiosipilaceae; genus JAAYZH01. The sequence continues at coordinate 5,311 of CAZJTS010000059.1, read as the reverse complement.
CATACACGAGGCCTGCGAAGAAAACGCCTCCGCCGGCGTAGGGCAGGCGCTCGAGATTCGGCATATTATCCTGCATGGGCGCGACCAGGGCGTAACCGCCGAGGAAAGCGAATGATGAACCCAGGAAAGCCGGAACTTTGCCTTTACATAAAAAATGGAACAATAATGTTCCGAGTCCTGCCATCAGTAAGGTTGTGGATACGTCGAGTCCGGTGAGGATCGGTACCAGGATCGTCGCTCCGAACATCGCAAAGAGATGCTGCAGTCCCAGAATCAGGGTTTTGCCCAGGGATAATTCTCGGACATCCCAGATGGGATCCTGTCCCAAACGGGCTTTCGTTACGGGTGTTTTGCTCATAAAATTCCTCCCATTGATTAATCTCGAGACATTATGTCACAAGCTTTCTCTGCTGTCGAAGGATTTATGAAGGCATCGGGCAGAATTGGTAAATCGCCTAATCCGCGCTTTGGCCAAATAAAAGAGAACAAAACAGGCCCCGGGGGTTACGGAGCCTGTCTTGTTTTAGAGGGTCTGGCAAAAGGTTCTAGCTTAATCGTCTATTTCTACTTCGTAGACGAGGATACGGCCGTCGCTTCTTCTGACGTCGACACTGTATTCCTTACCGTGCGCGTCGAATTCGACTTCATAAGCACCGTCATCGAGCTCGATGTCGAGATCGCTGATGGAGGAGCGGGAGACGCCGGCTCTGGCCAAAGCGATCTGCAAGGCTCTTTCGCTGCTGATCGGACCCGCAGGGGCGGGCTTGGCGGTTGTCGGTACAGGTGTCGGTTTAGCGGTCGTCGGGATAGGCGTCGGTCTGGCGGTCGTCGGCGGAGTAGTCTCCGGGACAGTGGTCCCAATGACAACTGATGTGTCATCGGGATCCTCGTCGCGGTCGGTACTGAGGATTTCGCCGTTGCTTTCACGGAGCGTGACTTTGTACTCGGCGTCTTTGGTCACAAAGGTCAAGGTGTAGATATCATTGGCGAGGGCAGATTTCTGCCGGACAACGGCCGAAGCATCAATTTTCAGGTGCTTCAGGGCATGTGTCTGCGCCTCCGCCAGGGTCAGCCACTCAGCGTCAGCACCGGGCCCGCGGATAATAATGCCGTTATCATCGTCTTCAACAGAGGTTGTTACTTTGCCCGTCCGGCTATGAACATTCAGGCGATAGTCTTTGTCATTGACCTGGAAACGCAGGAGATAATGCGAATCATCTTCGTCGTGCATGCGGTTCGTGATCGTTTGGCCGGTGAGATCCAGATAGGCCAGGGCGAGCTCTTCCGCCCGCTCGAGGGTGATCTGGTCCGGGGGCAGAACATCCTGGGTGCTTTCGCTGAGGCCCGGGAGATCGCCGAAGACATTCTGCTGTCTGTTTAGGGAGATCATGTCGCCGTTATGGGCATCGAGGATGAGCAGGTATTCGAGATTATCTTTTAAAAGACTCACTTCATAGAGGATCTGCTCCGCAGTTTCCTCGAGGTCCATGCCTTTGATTTCGGCGCCCGGGACCTGCTGTAATGCCAGCGCCTCGATGGACTTGATGTCCTTCAGGCCTTTGGCCGCAATCTCCGCCTCGTAAGCATCGTTCTGGCGATTCAGTGAGATGAGAATCTGGCTGCCTGCCTTCATCTTATGCCGCACCAGCTGGGCATTGCCCGCATCATACACGGCAAAGCTGACCAGCCCGTCGGCGGTGAAGGAGACTTCATATTCAAAGCCCTCTTCTCTTTGCAGGAGCTCAATGGCTTCGATCGTGCTGCCCGGGAAGTCGGTTTCAAATTGTCTTGCGACATCGTCTTTCGTGCGGATGACCTTCGGCGCCGGCTCATAGCCGAGGCGCTCGGATTCCACTTTATGGACCTCGCCGTCACGGGTGAGCTCCACCTGATACTTCGTCTGATCTTCGGCTGCAAACCACTTGAACTGGAAGCCGCTGTCATTACTTTCGCCGGCCAAATACGAGGCTCCGTCCGGAACAAAGTCCGCGGCGATCGCCTTGGCATCCTCCTGGCTCACGGCTTTGGCCCGATTACCCTGTGCGAGAATCAGTCCCAGTATGAGTCCCAGGGCAATAAACAGCGCCACAACAATGGCTATACGCCCCTTGTGGCGAAGTACCGGATGCTGACGCCTAACGGGCGCTTCATAGTATGTATTTGAATTTCTTTTCATTTTTCTATCCCCATACACTTAGTCTGGTCTTCAGTTTATCGGCTCAAGATGAGAAACAGATTAAAAAACACACGAACTTCCGGAACGGTCAGAATTGTTTCGTAAAAACTTTCTATCTCGCGGTTTCTATACCATAGAGATAGCATAAAAATCATTTATTCATTAAAGTAAGTGTAACGAATCCAAGGAGGCTCCGCATCATGCGCATCCTGTACGTGGAAGATGAAATCGACATCCTCGAAAGCACCGCCCGGCTCCTTCGCGCCGAAGGCCACAGCGTCGACACCTGTGACAGAGGCGATGACGCCATCGACTACCTGGACCTGACCGAATACGATGCCGTGATCCTGGACATCATGTTGCCGGGCATGGACGGGGTCGAGATTCTGCGCTGGATGCGGAAGAACGGCCAGAGTACGCCTGTGCTTCTCTTAACGGCCAAAGACGCCGTCCAGGACCGTGTCACCGGCCTCGATGCAGGCGCCGACGACTACCTCACGAAGCCCTTTGCCTTCGAGGAGCTGTCCGCCAGACTCCGCGCCCTCCTCCGCCGGCCCCAGAGCGACCAGGTCCCCACCAATATCTATTCCATCGCCGACCTCAGCCTCGATACAGCCACCCGCGAGGTGAAGCGCGGCACCAAAACCCTGAACCTCTCCACCAAAGAATTCACGATTCTCGAATACATGCTCCGCAATCAGGGGATCGTGCTGTCCAGGGATCAGATTGAGCACCACGCCTGGAGCTATGACTTCGAAGGCGGCAGCAACGTCGTGGATGTCTACATCCGCTACCTGCGCAAGAAGATCGATGCCGACTTTCCGAAGAAACTGATCCATACGGTTCGCGGCGCCGGCTACATACTGAAGGAAGCGGATGAAGACTGAGCAAGGCCAAGGAATACCCCTCAAACCGGGCGCGGGCTACCTCTCCATCTCCCGCAAACTGACCTGGTTCTATTCAGGCGCCCTGATCATCCTCCTCATAATCTTCTACTTATTCCTTTACTTCCTCTCCAGCCGCATGCTCACGCACGGTTCCGAAGTCCTGATGGAGCGGGCGGTCCGCGATACGGTCAATGAAATGGAAATCGACGGCAACCGGATCTATATCGCCGAGGACATCGATCTCTTTCACGAAGGCGTCACTATCATCCTCTACGACTCCGCCGGCGACATCCTGCTCGGCAGCAGGCCGAGCGACTTCCCGCGCGATCTGGCCCTGGTGAACGACCGCCACAGGGAGCTCGCCGGCATCGTACCCTGGCGCGTCTACGATCGCTTCGTCGAGTCCCAGGGCACCGGCCTCTGGGTCCGCGGCATCTATGCCGTCGACCAGGCCAACAACCTATTCTCCAACATCACCCTCGTCCTGATCATCTCATTCCCCATCCTGATTCTGTTGGTCATTCTCATCGGCTACGTCATCTCCAAGCGTACCCTCCAGCCGTTGGCAGACCTGACGGCCAAAGTCCGGACCATCGGCACCGGCCGGGATCTCTCGGTTCGCCTCCCCGAAACCCCGTCCGGGCAAAAGAGCAATGAAATCACCGATCTCTCCCACAGCTTCAATCAGATGCTCGACCGTCTCCAGAACACCTTCCTCAAGGAACAGCAGTTCACCTCGGATGCCTCGCATGAGTTGAGGACACCCGTGGCGGCGATTTTGGCCCAGTCCGAAGCCGGCTTATTGCCGGACTCGACGGAAGCGGATAAGACGCACAGCCTTGAGCGCATCTTCGCCCAGGGCAAGAATATGGAGATCCTGGTCAGTCAGCTGCTGGAGCTCACCCGCGCCGATCGCGGCAGCATCGAGCTGTCGATGGAGGAGATCAACCTGTCGGATCTCGCCGGTGTCGTCTGGGAATCGCTGCAGGAAAAAGCCGAGGAAGTCAAAATCGACCTCCGCCACGGCATCGACCCCGACCTCTACGTCAAAGGCGACGAAGTGCTCCTCATGCGCATGATGATCAATCTGGTGACCAACGGCCTCAAGTACACGAATCCGGGCGGCAACGTAAGCATCAACCTCCGCCGCGACACGGACTTTGCCCTGCTCAGCGTCACCGACAACGGGATCGGGATTGCCGAGGAACATCAGGAGCGGATCTTCGACCGTTTCTACCGGGTCAGTCAGGATCGCACGCGCCACCAGGCCTATAGTTCCGGCCTCGGGCTGGCCATGGTCCGCTGGATCGTTGAGACGCACGGCGGCAGAATCGAAGTAAAATCCACCCCGAACGTCGGCTCCCAGTTTATGGTCTGGTTACCGCTGATCGAGGTGGAGAGTGGGCGTCCGGATTATACATCGTCCTTTTACGAACGCCCCTAGACATGAAAAAGACCTGCCGGCTATTCGACAGGTCCGGGGTGTTAAATTACTCAGTGATTAGTTATCGTCGTCTTCGTAAGCTTCCGGGAAGTGCATGGTGTCGAGAACTTCATCGGTCGCCGCATCTTTGGTCACCAGTTCGAGGTCATATTCCTCACCTTTGAAGTGCTGATAGATCATCACGGTGGAGCTGATCAGGATGGGGGCCACATTGATGGACAGCTCGTCATACTGATCTCTGTTCACGTTCATGACAACTTCACTGTAATCATCACTTACGTCGATACTCTTATACAGACCTGTGCCGTCACCGACAAACTCCTTCAAGTTGCTGTCGATCTGCACACGCATCTCTTCGATCATCTCATCGAACTTGTCATTGGCGATCTTAACGGTCATCGTGCCGTCAGGATTTTCTACGACATTGCCTTGGTCATACTCTGCTTTGAAAGCAGCTAAGTCTTCATCGGAAAGAGACTGCACGAAGTCAGCCGCCCAGGTCAGTTCGACTTCATTGCTACCTCTCTCGACGACAGGCAGGAAATCCTGCAGTGACTGGTCGTCATCATCGTCATCGGGACCGGTGGGCTCATCGATATCATCATCGTCGTCATCAGTTGTCTGGGACGTCATATCCGGCTCCGAGGTCGTTACTGTCGGCTCTTCCGTAGTTGCTTGAGTCTTCGTTGCCTCAGTTGTAGGCTCCTCAGTAGTAGCTTCAGACGTGGTTTCCTCTACTGTTGTACCATCTGTGGGCGCGTCCGTCGGGGCAAGTGTCGTTTCATTCGTATTTCCGCCACATGC
>CAZJTS010000058.1:0-11294 GCA_964548975.1 uncultured Fastidiosipila sp. | reverse complement strand
GCCTTGGAGCACGCCCATAAGAACGGCATTATCCACAGGGATATCAAACCGGCCAATATCCTGATGACCGATGACGGTGTCGCGATGGTCACGGACTTCGGGATCGCCCATGCGGTCAATACGAATACCGTCACCATGACCGGCGGTAATGCGCTGGGGTCGGTCCATTATTTCTCACCCGAACAGGCCAAAGGCTCGATGGTCAGCAACAAGACAGATATCTACTCACTCGGCATTCTCATGTACGAGATGGTGACCGGCCAGATCCCTTTCGAAGGCGAAAGTTCTGTCGCGGTCGCGATCAAGCAACTCCAGGAAGCGCCGACCAAACCCCGAGAGATTATTAAGAATATTCCTCAGGGTTTCGAAGATATTATTCTGCGTTGTATGCAAAAAGCCCCGGATATGCGCTACGAGAATGTCCGGCGATTGATTGACGACCTGGATCATTTTATGATCGACCCCAACGGACGCTATGGCATCATGCCGAAACGTGACGTGAGCGCCGGAACGAAACCCGTTCAGAAGGTTAATACCGACCAGCGTGAGGCGTTTCGCAAAGTTCTGGATCTCGAGAAGTCGATCGAGTCGCGCAGGAATTCGCGTATCCGTGACACGTTTTTGGCCGCAGCCGTTATCCTCATCGGTGTAGCCGCTCTGGCGATCGGACTTAATTTTCTGGCCAAAGAAATCGGCAGCAATGTCGTCCTGACTGAACGACCCAACACCATGTTCCAGATCGAAGATTACACCAACCGCAGCTATGATCAGGTCTCGGCCATGCTGACTGCGGAAGGCATTAATCACAAAGAAGTTTTCGCCGCGCACGAACGCATCGCGGAAGGCAATATCATCTCTCAGAACATGGAAAGCGGCAGATCGATCAGCCCGGACGGTTCATTCATGCCGGGCGGTGAACTTATCCTGACCGTGTCCAGCGGCAGTGATAATACTGTGGTGCCCAATATTGACGGTCGTACACCTGAGGAATATAAGACCTTACTCTCCACAGATACCTACCGTTTCAATGTCGTAGATCAGGAAATCTTCAGCAAATCGATTCCTGCAGGTCAAATCGCTGCGATCAATCCCGAACCCGGCCAAATGGTTAAGAAGGGCAGCCTGATTACGATCACCGTAAGTCGAGGTCTCAATACTGATCCTATTCCAAATGTGGTCAAGCAGAAGGCGGATATAGCGGCCGACCTGCTCGAGAATCAAGGTTATGATGCGGACATCATTGTCCCCAGTTATCTAACCGGTCAGGAAGCGGATCTCTGGGTCATCCGAATGGAGCCCGCCGCAGGCACAGCCAATTATCTGGGTAAGATTCAATTATTCACCGGCTCCTATGCGGATGCATTCCCGTCACCGACTCCGCCACCGACAACACCGAGGCCGACTACCACGCCGCCTCCGACAACTACACCTGAAGAGACTGAACCGCCGGCACCCGAGCCGACTGATCCGCCACCAACCGATCCTCCGGCACCGCCTCCGACAGAGCCGCCGGCACCACCCCCGACAGAGCCGCCGGCACCACCCCCAACGGATCCGCCCGCTCCACCGCCAACCGACCCACCGGCCCCGACCGAGCCCTAAGGATGTGATATGACAGAGCACGATGAGAGAACGCCTTGGCGGATTATTCGCGGTGTAGGGGGGAACTACTGGGTAAGGCATCAGGATGGGAGGACCGTCCAGGTGCAAGCCCCCGGTGTGTTCCGGGAGCAAGGGCTCAAGCCCATACCCGGTGACCTGGTCCTCTGTGAAGCTACGGGTGATGAGTTAATCCCTTTGCGGATGACCGAGCTGCTTCCACGGACAAATGAGCTGCCCAGGCCGCCTTTGGCCAATCTCGATGCCCTCTGGATTCTGATTCCCCTGGCGGAACCGGAGCCGGACTTGTGGATGCTGGACAAGATGCTCGTGATTGCCTATGCCAGGGATATCGAACTCCGGATTATCTTCACCAAAGAAGACTTACAAACAGACTCTGCCAACCGCTTGAGCGAGGTATATCGCTCTGCCGGTTATGCTGTGGAACTCTCCAGTCCTGATAATACTGATCTCCTGAAAAAGCTCAGGGATGAGATGGCCGGCCACTTCATCGCTCTGGCAGGTCCATCGGGCGCCGGTAAATCCACCTTATTGAACTGGTTACTTGAAGGGGATTTCATGCCGATCGGTGAGATCTCCGAGAAACTCGGCAGAGGGCGCCACACCACCCGCCACGTCGAGTTATTCGCCTATAAAGACGGCTATTTGGCTGACACACCGGGTTTCAGCTCTTTGGATCTCGGACCCGCAGGCATTACGGAAGAACTCCTGGTCCAAAGTTATCCTGAGATCTGGGCACAGCAGAATGACTGTCGTTTCCTGAGCTGTAAGCACCTGAACGAACCGGGCTGTGCGGTCAAGGACCACCCTGAGATAGATCACGGGCGTCTGACGCGCTATCAGAATTTCCGTGAACAGCTGGAGAATTATCGCTCATACGAAAGGAAATAATCGCATGAAATCCATCGACCCCCATTCAGTCATCCATGCTGTGGCACCATCGATATTGGCAGCAGACCCCCTGCATCTGGCTGACGCAATCGCTGGCTTAGACGGTAGCGTCAGACTCTTACACGTCGATATTATGGACTCACATTATGTGCCGAATATGCATGGCGGGCCTGCCCTGGTCAAAGCTTTGGCCGAGCATACAGACCTCGTGATCGATGTCCACCTGATGGTTGATGATCCTGAGCGCATGATCGATGCCTTCATTGACGCAGGCGCTGATATCCTGACCATCCACCAGGAGGCCTGTCGCCATCCTTTACGTTGGTTGGACTATATTCGGTCCCGTGGCGTGCTTGGCGGTATCAGTCTCAATCCAGGCACTTCGCTTACGGTGCTGGATGAACTTCTCCCCGCTGCGGATCTCGTCTTACTCATGACTGTCAATCCCGGCTTCGGCGGGCAGCAGTTCATTCCGGAGAGCCTGGCCAAAATCAAGGCCTGCCGCCAGCTTCTGGATCAACAGGATCACCTGATTCTCTTAGAAGCGGATGGCGGGATCGGCAGAGACAATGCCGCCAGCATCTGGGCTGCGGGTCTGGATGTCATGGTCGCCGGCAGTGCTGTCTTCGGGGCCGAAGATCCCGGTGCTGAAGCACGTTTCCTGGAAAGTGCCTATGAAGTCTGAGTTTAGTTTCGCAACAGAAGCAGAATCATGGGCGGTGATATTTCTCAGCGGAGATTTCACACCCGGATCTTATGTCGATGACATATTGGCGCACGCAGCGTACCTCGCGGCCGCTGACGGTGGCCTGAACCATCTTTATCGCCTGGACAAAGCTCCGGATCTGCTCGTCGGCGATATGGACTCTGTGGCACCTGAAGCGCTTGCTTGGGCCAAAGCCCGGCACGTCAAACAAGAACAGTTCCCGAGGGACAAGGATGCTACCGACGGGGAGCTGGTGATTCGCCGGATTCTCGATAAAGGCTATACCAGAATTCTGGTGGCCGGGGCGCTCGGGACTGACCGTTTCGATCACATGCTGGGTAATATCCATTTCCTGCTGAATTTACAAGCTGAGTTCAACCTGGATCTTCTCATCACTGACGGCGTTCAATTCATTGTCCCATTCTCCGGGAAGGTTCATAAGACATTGAGGATTTCGGAATGGTTACCCGATGTCGCCATCGAGGCAATTCGCGTGTCAGTGATCCCTGTGACGGATGTCGAGGGACTGACTTATGAGGGCCTGAAATACCCTTTGGAAGACGCAGAACTACCCGCAGGGAGCACTCGCGCCATCAGTAATGAACTCGCCACAAGAGGTGAATTCGCCATCTGTATGACCAGCGGCAAAATGCTTCTGGTAATTTCAATAGAATCATTGAGCTAAACTTTCACTTAACTTCTTAAATGCCGCCGCTGATCGCTCGATCATTTGATCCGGGACGGCATAAGACAGGCGGACATAGCCGGGTTTCCCGAAGCCCGTCGCGCCGACGAGTAAGATCCGCTGTTCGGCGGCTTTGGCCACGAAGTCCGCTTCAGATATCCCGGGCGGAACCGGCATAAAAAGATAGAAAGCACCTGCGGGCTGAAGGCATTCGAAGCCGTTCTCCTGCAGGATTTGCCAGAGCCTATCGCGACGCCTTTTATAGGGTGTGACATCGATCGGGATGTCCAGCAGTTCTGTCACAACGCGCTGCCAGATAGCGGGTGCGTTCACGAAGCCCAGCGTGCGATTATAGAAGGTCAGGGCCTGACAGAGCGCTTCCGCATCAGAACTCAAGGGATTCACATACACATAGCCGATTCTTTCACCGGCCAAAGAGTAGGACTTTGACCAGGAATAAACGACGATGGCCTCTTCGATGTATTGCATGATGGCCGGCACTTCCACATCGTCATAGACAATTTCCCGGTACGGCTCATCCGAGATGACATAGATGGTCTGCGCCTGACGGGAGAGGAGTGTCTGCAAATCCTGATAGACACGCGCGGGGTAGACTGTACCGCTGGGATTATTCGGAGAATTTACTATAATCGCTTTGGTGTTCGGCGTGATCGCTGCCTCTAAGGACTTGAAGTTCGGTAGAAAATCAGCGTCTGAGTCGGCAACGACGACTTTGGCCCCCGCATTGTGAATGTATTGGGTGTATTCCGTGAAGTAGGGGGCAATGATGATCACTTCGTCCTCCGGATCGCAGAGAGACTTCAGCAGGACATTGAGCGCGCCGGCGGCACCGACGGTCATGATGACGTTCTCTGCTTTGAGTTCAACGCCTGACCGGGAACTTTCGTAGGCGGCGACTTTCGCCCGGGCTTCAGGGTAGCCGGCGTTTTGCATGTAGCCATGCGTGCCTTTGGCCGTACCGGCCGCCGTCTGTCGTAACTTGGCCAGAATCTCAGCCGGCGGCTCCTGATCCGGATTACCCAGGCTGAAATCATAGACATTTTCCGCTCCGTAAAGCGACGCTAAACGTTTGCCCTCTTCAAACATCTTTCTGATCTGTGAGCCCTGTGCGAGACGCTCTTTGGCAGCTTTGGCAATCATAAGGTCCTCCCGGGGAATTTTCCCCAGTATAGCAGAGAATCGTCCTTGTCTTTCACTGCCGGTCGGCTTCTGTTAAGATCAAAGCACAAGCATTAATGTTTTTCGACAAGTTTATAGACAGGAGAGTTTTGCCATGGATTTCAGACTCTACCAGCAGGGGTATGCCTTTGACACTTACCGCCATTTCGGGGCTCATGTCAGTGAGACCGGAACCGTTTTTCGCACCCATGCACCTGCCGCCCAGGCCGTTTCGCTAATCGGAGATTTCTCGGATTGGCAGGAACTCTCGATGCAAAACGAGAATGGCGTCTGGAGTCTATATGTGGAAGGCGCCCTGCCGGGGATGCTCTATAAGTTCCGTATACGCGGCGCAGACGGCCGAACGGTGGACCGGGCGGACCCATACGCTTTTTACTCGGAGTTACGTCCCAGGACCGCCTCGATCGTTTATGACCACGGGAATTTCGAATTTACCGACGATGCCTGGCTTGCCGCTCGTGAAAGAAACTTCGACCGGCCGGTATCCATCTACGAAATGCATCTGGGCTCCTGGCGTACCCGAGTCCATGAATTGGGTGATGAAGATGCTGCTGGCCGAGTGATTTCGGAAGAGGAAGATAACTACCTGACTTATCGGGAAATCGCCGAGCCGCTGGCAGAGTATATTGTAGAAATGGGCTTTACCCATGTTGAATTCATGCCGTTGGCCGAGCATCCGCTGGACAATTCCTGGGGTTATCAGCCGACCGGTTTCTTTTCTCCGACCTCGCGTTACGGGACTCCCGACGACCTGAAGTATCTGATCAACGTCTTACATGAGCACGGTATCGGCGTGATCATGGATTTTGTTGCGGTGCACTTTGCGACCAATGACTTCGGCCTGGCCAGATACGACGGTACCGCGTTCTATGAGTACCCTCACCCGGATGTCGGCTACAGTGAATGGGGAAGTCATAATTTTATGACGTCCAAAGGCGAGGTAGCGTCTTTTCTCTGCTCCGCGGCGGCCTATTGGCTGGATCTTTTCCATATCGACGGCTTACGCTTCGATGCCGTCAGTCGCATGATCTATTGGCAGGGGGATGAATCCAGAGGCTTCATCGATCATTCCATCGAGTTTATGAAAAGCATGAACGCCGGCCTCCACCGTTTCTTCCCGGGGGTCATGCTCATCGCTGAAGATTCCACGGACTATCCGCTCGTCACGGTTGGTACGGACCATGGCGGACTGGATTTCGATTACAAGTGGGATATGGGGTGGATGCATGACAGCTTGAACTTTTTCCGCTTACCGCCCTGGCAACGCACGGGGCATTACCATAACATCAGCTTCTCGATGATGTACTACTATAACGAGAACTACATGATGCCTTTCTCGCATGACGAAGTGGTCCATGGCAAAGCGACGATTGCTCAGAAAATGTGGGGACCCTATGAGGAGAAATTTCCCCAGCTGCGCTCACTCTATCTCTACATGTTTGCGCACCCCGGTAAGAAGATGAATTTCATGGGCAACGAATTCGCGCAGCTCCGTGAGTGGGATGAGAAGCGTCAGCAGGATTGGCCGTTGCTGCAGTACCCGATTCACGATGCTTTCCGGCACTATTTCTCTGACTTGAACCGCATGTATCGCGCCTGGCCACAGCTCTATAAAGGTGATTTCGATCCCGCAGGCTACCAGTGGGTCATCGTGGATGACAGTATCGGTGTGGTCTATGCCTTCTGGAGAGGTCTGGGTGAGGCCAAAGTCTTCTTCATCTTTAATTTCGCCGGGGAGACCCACGACTTCTACACCTTCCAAATCGAAGGTGCCAGGGTGGTAAAAGAAATTCTGAACACCGACTGGGAAGAATACGGTGGCAGAAGTCCGCGTTACGGTGAAGATGTGGCGACCTGGACGGCTTTGGCCGATCATCGCTACGCAATAAAATTGACTCCATATAACAGTCGAGCCTTCCTGATCAGCTACGGCATTGAAGAGGATACTTCGGAAAAAGGATAAACATCGTAAGAATTCTTCCACCATCGCTATTGTCGGGACAAAAACGAAACTCTAGAATTTTCTCGAAAGAAGTGTTGGAGGAGAGAACTATGCTGATAAAAATTATTCCCTGTTTGGACCTGAAGGACGGCCGCGTCGTTAAAGGCGTCCGTTTCGAAGACTTGAAAGACGCAGGCTCACCGGTTGAGGCTGCGGAGCGCTACGCGGCTGCCGGTGCTGACGAGCTGGTCTTGCTGGACATCACTGCGACGACGGATGGCCGCAGAACGATAGTCGACGTTGTCAAAGCTGTCTGTGACAAGATCTCTATACCGGTAACTGTCGGCGGGGGGATCAGCAGTCTTGCTGATATCGAGCGTATTCTGGAAGCCGGAGCAAGCAAGATTTCACTGAATGCTGCTGCGGTCAGTAATCCGGCCCTCATTACGGAAGCCAGTGTGCGCTTCGGTTCTGATTCGGTCGTCGTGGCGATTGATGCGGTGAGGAATAATCAGGGCGATTATGAAGTGACGACACACGGCGGCAGACAAATGTCAGGTCTTGCGGTGGCGACGTGGGCGCAGCGTGTTGAAGCCCTGGGCGCCGGGGCTATCCTCCTAACCTCCTATGATCGAGATGGAACTAAATCAGGTTATGACAACGAGCTGAATCGACTGGTCAGCAGCAGGATATCAATCCCGCTCATCGCTTCCGGTGGTGCAGGAAATCTGGGCCATTTCTATGAAGCTGTTGAGCAGGGCGGTGCGTCAGCCGTTCTGGCAGCGGGGCTCTTTCACTTCGGAGAAATAAGTATTCCGGATCTGAAACGCTATCTTCTCTTCCGCGGTATCGAGGTTTCAGCTTCTGTGGATGACTTCAAGATAAGCACAGCCTGGTCAGATCTCACCCCGGATGATGCCGGCAAGATCCCGGTGATCGTCCAGGATTACATCGATCACACTGTGCTCATGCTCGCCTATATGAATGAAGAGGCATATAAGCAAACCGTATCTTCCGGACTGATGCATTACTACAGTCGCAGCAGACAGGAAATCTGGCGTAAAGGCGATACCTCCGGCAATAAACAGGAAGTCGTCTTTGCGCATTACGATTGTGATGCGGACACATTACTTTTTCAGGTCAAACAAACCGGTGGCGCTTGCCATACCGGGGAAAGAAGCTGTTTTTACCGACAATTATGATTTTGTAATTGACAAAGCTGCCTGCCTTTTCTATACTTCATGAGCAGTTCAGCGATAGGGGAGTGGCTCAACGGTAGAGCAATGGTCTCCAAAACCATCGGTTGCGGGTTCAAATCCTGTCTCCCCTGCCAGTACTAAGGCCAGACGAAAGTCTGGCTTATATTTTTGCCCTTTTTACATAACTAGTTAATCGATTGAGTAGGACATACGATCATGTTAAAATACTAGGAGCATTTTAGGAGGCGATAGTTGTGGTTTTACCGGAGGTGGATCTTTATAGTGACGGTGCCTGTTCGGGCAATCCCGGTGTGGGTGGCTGGGCTGCGATTCTGGTCTTCGGCAAAACAGAGAAAGAACTTTCCGGTTCTGAAGGGCACACGACCAATAACCGCATGGAGATGAGAGCCGTTATTGAGGGGCTTCAAGCGTTGAATACGCCCTGTAAAGTCCGCATTTATTCAGACAGCGCCTATGTGGTGAATGCCATCAATCAGAATTGGCTGAGCAATTGGAAACGGCGAAACTGGAAGAATGCCGCGAACCAGCCGGTCGCGAATCAGGACCTCTGGGAGACATTGGACAGCCTCATGACAAAACACGACATCAGCTTCTATAAGGTCAAAGGGCATTCCGATCACGCCTATAATAATCGCTGCGACCAGCTCGCCGTAGAAGCCGTTCAGAAGTACAAAGAGGAGCACAGTTAATGATCAGAGAAGAGGACATCCGTAGTGAGACCATTTTCTCCGGTCGGATCTTCACAGTCGTTCGGAAGACCGTCAGGATCGAGTCTGGCGCTGAAGTGGATCGGGAGCTCGTGTACCATCCGGGCGGCGCCTGTGTCCTTGCCTTCACACCTGAGGACGAGATATTTCTGGTGAAACAGTACCGGATTGCCGTGGGAGACTTTCTTCTGGAACTCCCTGCCGGTAAGCTGGATAAGGGCGAAGACCCTGAAGTCTGTGCCAGACGAGAACTCATTGAGGAATGTGGCCGGGAAGCAGGCACGCTCCATTATTTGGCCCTAGTCCATCCCACCCCGGGCTACTCCAGTGAGCCTATCCATATTTACTGGACCGATGATTTGAGAGAAGTCCCTGCCGCCCCCGACGAGGGCGAAATCCTGGAAACCATTCGCTTGCCCTTCACCGATGCCCTAAACATGGTGCTCGAGGGCAAGATTACCGATTCAAAAACACAAATCGGCATCTTAAAAGCCGCACTCTTACGTGATAGAAAAGCGATCGAGCAGCCATGAGTCAAACACGAACTGTCAACAAAACCGGTGAACTGACCGGACTGATCTATTTACTGATCGCTGTGCTATTAGGCATAGCTTACTATGTCCCCGCAGTGAATAGTGGCCCTCTGGGTCAGGTTCTCCTCGATTTGGGTAAAGGGCTTGTCGGTCCTGTGGCCTACAGTTTCCCCATCCTGTTTTTGATCCTCTCGCTCTCAGCTTTTCTCCACTCGGTCATCAGGCAGCGACGAATTCGCATCAATCACGTCTTCTTAATCATGATTATTGTGGCATCGCTTTTCCAAGCGATCACCGTACCTTTTGAGGTCATGCAGACCTTGAGCCTTGACGAATTAGGCCAAAGAACAGGGCTTCAAGCATTTGAAATCCTCTGGAAGGGGTCCCAGAATCCGGCCGCTTTCCCCCAACTTGCTGACACGATGCCCGGCGGAATTGTCGGCGGGCTGATCGCTGTGGGACTTCAGAGAGTGACCGGTAGAGCCGGTGCTATTGCTATACTTCTGACCGCGCTTCTCGCTGAGGCTGTGGTGATCGGGAATTTTTCTATCGAAAGAATTTTGCAAGGTTTTGCCCGAGCAGTAGGGTTTATTTTCAGGAGTCTGGGTGAGATCGTGGGTAATGCCTCAGCAGCACTCTATGATCTGACCTCAGGCAAGTTGGACGATAATCCGCCGCGGAGTCAGCCTGCGAAATCCAGGACACCAGCTAAAACGAGAAATCAGCCGGAACGAAGTGTTCCCGAGTATGAGCTCACGACCGCAACATTTCCCACGCCTGAGAATAAACCTCCTGAACCGATTCATCACTACACCATCGAAGGCTATAAAGCGCCCGACTTTCTGCTGAATGATCAGCCTCCCCGAGATAATAAGGCAGCAAAGAGTGATTTCCTCTTGAAGTCTGAAGAAGACGGCCAGATGGCGTTTCAGACGATTCCTGATGAGGAGAAGCGTAAATTCCGTGAGTCCGTCGCAAAGGCGTCTGCGGTCAAGCCCGTCAGTGAAATGCCTGCTCCCGAGAAGCCCAGGGAAGAGCCGGTGTCAGAGACAAGGGCCAAAGAAGAAGAGAAAGACATCTCAGAACGGGTGCCCGATCTCCTGGAGCCTGAAGAAGACAAACCCTATGAAGTCCCCCCGCTAACCTTACTGGAACCGCGGCCGGTCATTAACAGTACCTCAAATGCCACCCGTATTCACGAACTCGCTATGCGCTTGGAGCAGACTTTGGCCAGTTTCGGCGTAGAAGCAAAGGTGGTCCATATCACCACCGGTCCATCGATCACGCGTTTTGAATTGAGACCCGGCCCGGGTGTCAAGATCAGTCGTATTGTTGGCCTGGGTGATGATATTGCCCTGAGCCTGGCGGCGATGGCGGTCCGAATTGAAGCACCGATACCGGGTAAGTCCGCGATCGGTATTGAGATTCCTAATTCTGAGACGGCGATTGTCGGTCTGAGATCGATGTTGGAAGCAGAAGAGTATAAGCGCCGTAAAGAGAAACTATTGGTGCCTCTGGGGCGCGATATTCCCGGTTCTGCGATCTACTGTGATCTGAGCAAAATGCCCCATCTGCTGATCGCAGGTGCCACAGGCTCAGGTAAGTCGATCTCAATTAATGGCATCCTGATCAGCCTCCTATATCGCTGTTCGCCGAAAGAACTAAAACTGATTCTTATCGACCCGAAGGTCGTCGAGCTTTCAGTGTATAAAGGGATACCCCATCTTTTGGCCCCTGTCGTGACTGACCCTAAGAAGGCCGCCAATACCCTCAATTGGGCTGTCGCCGAG
>CAZJTS010000057.1:0-11321 GCA_964548975.1 uncultured Fastidiosipila sp. | reverse complement strand
AATGGTCCCCGCCGAGCCAAGCTTCGCCGATGTCAGCCAAAGGCTTATTCTCGTAGATCTGTTGGGGGGATAGGTGACAATGGAAGTCGAGAATGGGCATGTCCGCCGCATAATCATGGTAGAGTTTCTGCGCGGTTTTGGTTTCGAGCAGAAAGTCCTTTCCCATAAACTTTTGCATAGTGAGCCTCCTGTTTATTGATATAATTAGTTAATACTATTGTAGCAAAGAGGCTGTTACTTCGTAACAGTTTCCGAGAAAATGATTAGGCTGTATTTTCAGTTGAGATGCGGAGGACAAAGATGAAAAAACCTATTTTGGTAGTCATGGCGGCAGGCATGGGTAGCCGTTACGGTGGCTTGAAACAGATGGATCCGATCGGGCCATCCGGAGAAGTGATTATCGATTACTCAATCTATGATGCCCGTAGAGCAGGCTTCGAAACGGTCGTATTTATTATCAAAGAAGAAATAGCGGATACCTTCCGTGAGATCATCGGCGATCCCATTGCCCGGCACATGGATGTGCGCTATGCCTACCAAAATGTGAAGAATATCCCGGCCGGCTACGAAGTTCCTGAGGGACGCGTAAAACCCTGGGGAACAGCCCACGCCATTCTCTCAGCCGGTGATGTCATCGATGCACCTTTTGCGGTGATTAATGCGGATGATTTCTATGGTGCCTCAGCCTTCCAGGATATCTTTAACTTCCTGAATGACAATGCCGCTACAGATGGCAAATACCAGTTTGCGATGGCAGGTTACCTGCTGGGTAATACCGTGACTGAGCATGGACATGTGGCCCGTGGCGTCTGTCAGGTGGATCAAGACATGCACCTCGAATCAATCGTGGAGCACACGCGAATTGAAACTTACGAGGGCGGCATTCATAGCAGTCTGGATGACGGTGAAACATGGGAGCATTTGCCTTTCGAAACGATCGTCTCCATGAATCTCTGGGGTTTCCCCGAGGCTTTCGTATCTGAGATAGAAGACGGCTTCCCCGCATTCCTCGACCGTGCATTGATGGATAATCCGGCCAAAGCCGAGTACTTCCTACCGGAAGTCGTCCGTCAAATGATCGACGCCGGCAAGGCGGATGTCACTGTGCTGGTGTCCCGGGACAAATGGTATGGTGTCACCTATAAAGAAGATAAACCGGTGGTAGAAAAAGCCATCCGGGACAAGATTAAAGATGGTGACTATCCTGAAAAGCTTTGGGATTAATTTTTTCTCACAAAACTGGAATTTCTGGCCAAAGTAATTAGTTATATTATCTAGGACAATTTCTCGAGTTTGGTGAAAGGTTAGAAGCCCGAGAGGGCTTTCTAATCATTTCCTCAATGCCACTGATTGTGGTAAAGTGCTTAGGATAATTTTCCAAGGAGTTTACCATGTCGCAAACTGTACTTGCCTTAATCATCTTTATTGCTACCTATGTTCTGATGATCGCTCTTCCGAAGTGGCGGTGGATCGTAGCGATTGCCTCAGCTGTCACTTTCCTCGTTCTGGGGATCCTGCCGGTGTCCGATGTTATTCAAGCCATCAACTGGAATGTCTTGTTGATGATCGCGGGAACTATGGGACTGGTCGCGCTCTTCAGCGAATCGGGTATGCCGGCTAGGCTCGCAGATAAACTTATCCAACGTGTCCCGAACTACAAGTGGGCAATTATTGTAATTTCTATATTCGCCGGTGTTATTTCGGCGTTCGTAGATAACGTGGCGACGGTGCTGATGGTCGCACCTTTGGCCATCACCCTGGCGCGTAAGCTCGGGGTCTCACCTGTGTCCGGCATCATCGCTATCTCTATCGCTTCGAACCTGGAAGGCGCTGCGACATTGGTCGGTGATACGACCTCGATTCTCCTGGGCGGGCATGCTGGGCTGACCTTTTTCGATTTCTTTGTCTATGAGGGCGCGCCCGGTCTATTCTTCATCAATCAGATCGGTTTAGCTGCCGCGTCACTGGTGCTGGTCTGGATTTTTCGTAATGAAACCAGGCGACTCGAAGGCACGGATGTCACGCCGGTTGATGACTATATTCCCACTTACGCATTGATCCTGACGGTGCTGCTGCTTATCCTGGCGTCCTTCATGGATATCAGTTTCTTACCGGTTTACCTGCAGGAAAACATCAACGGCTTCATCTGTATCACGATCATGATTCTGACGATTTTCATTGAAGCGGTCCGCCAGAAAAGACCCGGGCTCTTTACGACCACAATCGCTGAGATTGATCTGGAGACAATCCTTCTGCTCACAGCGCTCTTCATCGTCATTGCCTCGATACGTGAAGCCGGTGTGATCGATGAAATCGCTAATCTCTTCTTCCGAGTTGGCGGCAGTAACCTCTTCTTGATGTACACCTTGATCGTCTGGGCTTCGGTCATCTTATCGGCATTCATCGATAATATTCCCTACGTTGCGACCATGCTCCCGGTCGTCACGGCGCTCGCGATGCAGATGCAGGTCTCCCCGACCGTGCTCTATTTCGGCCTCTTGGCAGGAGCTACACTGGGCGGCAACCTGACCCCGATCGGCGCATCGGCCAATATCGCCGGCATCGGAATCCTCAGAAAAGAAGGATTCGAAGTCAGCAATCAACAGTTCATGAAAATTTCAGTGCCCTACACTTTGTTTGCAATCAGTACCGCATACGTCCTGATCTGGATACTCTGGGTGATCTAAACATCGGATGAAGCGAAGCCCTGTAGTGCCTCAATAGCGACAGAGCCGCCTCGGACGACTTCGAATCGATTGAGGAAGAAGCGATTTAAGAGCTCTATGAGATCGTCATTTCGTTCCGAGCTCTGAACGGAGAGAATCTCCACCCGGCGTCGATCGTAATCGATGACATCCACATCGAAGACCTTTTCGATACGGAATATTTCCACTTTGTCTTCTTCATTGCAGTTGTTGATCCTGACAAACATGATTTCTTTCGTATGTCTTCTGATCTCCGTGAAGTCGATGACCTTGATGACCTCGACCATACGATTCAACTGTTTCAGGATCTGTTCAAATGTCTTATCATCGGCCAAACAGCTGATCGTCATGCGTGAGACCGTCTCATCCTCTGTCTCGCCTACGGTCAATGAGTCCAGATTATAAAGTTTACTGGAGAAAAGGGCGGCGATCCGGGCTAGTACACCAATCTCGTTTTCGACAAATAGAGATATCCAACGTTTCGTCATCATACGCATTACTCCAGAATCATTTCATCAAGGGCGTAGCCGCTCGGCACCATGGGGAAGATATTGTCCTCACGCGAGATAATGCACTCGATGATGAAGGGCCTGACACGTTCGGCTTTGGCCGCCTGCAGAGCCGGTTCAAGCTCATCTAAGTTGGTGACTCTGACGGCCTTACAGTCATAGCTTTCCGCTAAACGAATGAAGTCCGGGACATAGAGGGGCGGACAGTTTTCGCTAGGGCCCGTGCAATCTCTCGGACAGTTGCGATCACCTCTGAGGCAGGTCACCGCATATTTTCTATCATAGAACATTTCCTGCCATTGGCGGACATTCCCCAGATACTGGTTATTCATAATGATCACCGTGACCGGTGTTTGCCAAAGCCTGGCGGATGCGAGCTCCTGAATGTTCATCTGGATCCCGCCATCGCCGTTGATGCTGATTACCTGGGCATCCGGATTCGCAATCTGAGCACCGATCGCGGAGGGCAAGCCATAGCCCATCGTCCCCAGTCCGCCGGAGGTTAGAAACTGCCTTTGATGGTTCAGTTCTACCCATTGGGAGGCCCACATTTGGTTTTGGCCGACATCGGTCGTCATGATGAAATCGTCATAGATGCGATTGATCGACTTAATAATCTGCTCCGGTGTGAGCTCATCGTCTCTGCCCATACTGATCTGGTAAGTGGTCCGCCATGAATCCAGTCGGGCAATCCAATCCGCCACCTCGAGCGGCTTAGCGTACTCCGCCAGTTTCTCAATAAAGACACCTGCATCGGCAACGATCGGGATGTCCACGACGATATTACGTGAGATGCTGGCCGGATCGATATCGACGTGTACGATTTTGGCATTCTTGGCAAAACGGTCCGCTTTGCCGGTAATACGGTCACTGAAACGGCAACCTATAGTGAAGAGCAGGTCGCATTCACTGAGCGCATGATTGGCGGCGTAGCTACCGTGCATACCCACATTCCCCATATAGAGCGGGTGATCTGTCGGAACAGCGCCCTTACCCATGACCGTCGTGACAACAGGGATCTGCATGGTATTGACGACTTCGGTGATCTTCTCGCCGGCACGAGCGACATTGACGCCGCCGCCCAGGAGCAGGAGCGGTTTGTAGGCTTCTTCAAGGGCTGTTAAGGATTTTTTGAACTGTCCCATATGGACTTTTTCGTTGGGTTTATAGCCGCGGATAGTGACACTCTCAGGGTACTCATCCGAGCCGAGTTCGTTCTGGATGTCTTTCGGAATATCGATGAGCACTGGCCCCGGCTTACCGGTCGCAGCAATATAGAATGCTTTCTTGAGCAGGTCACCGAGCTCTTCCCTGTTCTGGACAACCACAGCGTATTTACAGATGTTTCTAACAATTCCGACGATATCCACTTCCTGGAAGGCGTCGTTGCCGATCAGCTGTCTTGAAACCTGGCCGGTGATTAAGACCATGGGGACGGAATCGAAATTGGCGGTGGCTATTCCCGTGACCAGATTAGTTGCTCCCGGCCCCGAAGTCACGAGACACACACCCGTTTTTCCGGTTGACCTGGCGTAGCCATCCGCCTCATGAACTAAGGCCTGTTCATGCCTCGGGAGCAGGACTTCAATATCCTCACAGCCGAAAAGTGCGTTGAACATGTCGATCGCGGATCCCCCCGGATACGCGAACAGTTCACTGACCCCTTCTGCTCTTAATGCTTTGACAAGTAATTGTGCGCCGCTGATTTCCATTAGCTGATATTCCTCCGGACTTTTATTTACTCTAGAAGAATTCCGCCTGGCTGGCAATAAATTATCTTTCGACGAGAGCAAAACCTCGGGTATCGTTCAGTTTGTCGACGTTTAGCCGAGAATTCAATCCGCCAGTTCGTGATCTGAGAAGCCTGAACTGCGAATAATGCTTTCATCCATAAGTATCCATAAAGCTTCGGTGTCAGGCAGAGACTCGATTAGCGCCCGGCCTTCTTCTAAAGATGAGTTAAAGAGCACAGTAGAAAGCATATCGGCCTGACCGGAATCTGCAGTAAGAATACTGACGGAGAGAAAGCGGTCTTCCGGAAACAAAGTTACAGGATCGATAATGTGATGGTAGCGTGTACCATCTACTGTGTAGTAACGGCCATAAAGCCCCGAGGTGACCAGTGATGTGTCAATCAGGCCGGTTCGGGTCACGTTAGGACTTTCGTCGTCATCTCGTTTAATTGGTTTCTCTATACCGACCCGCCAGGGTTCACCATCTGCGGTTCTAGCACCGATGGCTCTGACATTCCCCCCACAGCTGATCAGGAGTTGCTCCTCGCCTCGTTCTATCGCTAAACGTGCGACTTGCTCAGTCGCATAGCCTTTGGCGATCGCACCGACATCGAGGCGGAGCTCCGGATCCAGGAATTCCACTGTACCTGCCTCGTGATCGATCACGAGATCGCGGATATCCGTGTGTTCAGCAGCTGCTTTAAGCTCTGCCGGGTCAGGTAGGGCTGCCGAGTCCGGATCATCTATGCCCGCCATACGGTACTTATGCCAGATGCCAAGGACACTCCCCATGGCGATGTTGATTTTGCCACCTGTCGATTCATAGGCATCTACACCGACTTGGAGCATATCGAGTATCCGGGAATCTACCTCTACCGGTCCTTCTCCGGCCAAGCGATTCACATCGTGGAGATTCGTGATGCCGGGAGCGGACTGATAGATATCATAGAGTTTGTGGTAGGTTTCCAAATCATCACGCACCAGATCGGCACGTTCTACGAAAGCCTCTCTGGAGTCTCCATACCCCATGATGATCGTCACCGTATCGAAGAGTTGGTAATATTGCGTCTGATAGAGTTCCTGCTTCGGGGCACAGGCTGTGCCGGCTAGAAGGATTACACTGAGCAGGATTGTCGCTAATAGTCTTTTCAAAGTAGCCTCATGACAAAAGAGCCGCAGAAATCTGCGGCTCTCGCTTAATTAAGAGTTGTAGTTTGCTTTACTCAGCGGATTTAGCAGCTGCGTCAAGTGCGCTCAGCCATGTATTCACATGAACGGTAACGCTGGAGGCCAGTTCTGTGTCTGTAGGACGGCCTTCTTCAAGACCTGTACCGGTAACGTCAGCAACTGTTTTGCCTTTGGCCCACTCGCTGAAGCCCATGGACTGCTCATACCATTCTTTACCGATGCCGCCTTCTCTGGCTTCAGAAGCACCCTTCATGTTGTACTCTTCCTTAAGAACCATTTTGGATCTAAGTTCGGTAGACAGCTCGCCGTTCAGCGCGCCACCTTCAACATTGGCTTTGTCCTGAGAAGCGTCAATGTAGCTGGAAGTGATCTTGTCACCATCGAGAGTTACTACAGCATAGTGGTTATATGCCATGATTTCAGTACCATCAACGGAAGCTTCAGAATCAATGTACATGCCGAGCTTATCCGTGGCTTTGGCGCCGAGATCTGTGGCGTTCTCAACGGCCTGCGCAGCAGCCTCGATCATAGGTGTAATAGTGATGGTTACACCGGAAGCAAGTTCAGTATCGGTCGCACGGCCTTCTTCGGTAGCAATAGCGCGAATCTCAGCAGCGGTTTTACCGATAACGAATTCTTCGAAAGCTTCGTTCTGCTCATGCCATTCCTTGCCGATACCGTTGGCTGCAGAAGCACCCTTCATGTTGTACTCGTCACCGAGCTCAGCTTTGGAAGGGAATTTGGTTGCGTCAGCGGTGCTGACATTACCTTCAGCATCGTATTCGATCTTGGTTTGCACCTGGTCAGTTTCAAACTTGATGACTTTACCGTCTTCACCGACGAGGGCTGCAGCAGCGATAGCAGTGAATTCTACGACACCGGCATCCTCACCTTCAGGGGCTTTCTGGTGTGAAGGGGTATTACCTCCCACGACAGCAAAACCTGTTTTAGCTGACTTAGCACCGGTATTACATGCAGTGACACCGACTAAGAGTGCGGCTGCTAATACACCTGCAAAAAGTTTTTTCATTTCAATGTTTCCTCCTGAAATTTAGTATCTTACTAACTTATAAAATTATAGCAGAACTCAAAGCAAAAAGAAAACAGCTAGAACCCCAATTTGTCAAAAAAATACTTCAGGATGTGATCTTACTCACAACCTGAAGTATGGCTCTTAGTTATTAGGAATTAGGGCGATTCTGAGTCCCTGTCATGAGGTGCTCCCGGCTGTGGCTCAGGCGGGTTCGTGGTCTGTAAAGCCTTCTGACGTTCAAGACGTTTGCGGCGATTATTCTTCCCTGCCCGTTTGATCAGCCAAATGCTGACGAAAACGAGTACGAGCAAGATCAACAAGAAAGGCAGTATGCTAATGATCTGTAAGAGTAGCCACTGAATGCCTACGACAAATGCCTGCCAAGCCTGGATAAAGCGCCGACCGGCTTCAGAGAAGAAACCTTCCTGTTCTGCCGGAGTGAAGTCTCTGACTTCCCGTAGGCTGATATTGACTAAGCTATAGGTTACGAGATTATCCATGGAACGCTTCTGCGCTTCATGCGTTTCGATCTCATAACGAATATTCGTCAGTCGGTCCTGAATAGTAATGATCTCTTCGATCGTCTCCGCACGCTCAAGGATCCCCATCATGGCTTCCTGCTCGACTCTGAGCGCAGCCAGTCTGCTCTCAGTATCGATATAGCGCAACGTGATATCTTCAGTCTTCGAACTCTGACTGATTACATTGCCGCCCGTACTGATCTCACTGAGAAAGGTATCCAGTTTATCAGCCGGAATCCTGAGTACATACGTGGCTGTTCTGGTACCGCTGGTCTCATCCCCTGATATGGCTGACGTTTGAACGTAACCTCCGGCCATGAGAACCTCGCTCTCGATTTTGGCCGAGAGTTCAGAATAGCTTTTGGTCTCCATTCGAAGGTCGATCGTGCGGGTAAGTTTGCGGTCCTGGGCGATGTTGTCTTCCGGCGGTGTGTCCTCATCGTAGAAGTTATCCTCGCCGGGAAGATCAGGCCTTGCGGCACCATCCGTTTCGGGCAAGGTATCACGCGGCGACGGTGGTGTGAGAATCTCTTGACTTCCACATGCCATAAGTGGCAGTAGTAAGCATAAGGCTAGTACAAGAGTCCAGATGCGATGCTTAGCTAAACGCTGTTTCATAAGTATCCTCCTCTCGTCTTCCCACCATTATTCTAGCAAAAAGTAAACCGTAAGGATATTCATTAGCGCACCGGCCGGTTTGCCGCCTAGCGGGCCAGCTTATCTATGACAGCGATGACCTCTTCCATCTTGGCCTCGATCTCTTGCGGATCTTTTGCCTCGAGCGAAGTGGTCACACAGTGCTCAAGGTGCGCATGCAGAATGTCCCGATTGATCCCCTTCAGCGCGTTGATCACAGCCATGATCTGATTCGAGATATCGATGCAGTAGCGATCCTCATCGACCATGCGGAGAATACCGTCCACCTGACCGGCGGCGATCTTCAGCCGCCGCCTGATCGCCTGATTAGACGCCTGCATGGCCTGCCTCTTCGATACCGCTCACAGTGTAACCGGCTTCTTCCACGGCCTCTCGGATCGACTCCTCTGTGACATAATCGGCGACTTCTGCCTCGGCTACGGCTTTGGCCAGATCGACCTCGGCTTCCACACCGTTGATGGCGTTGAGGGCTTTTTCTACATGCTTCTGACAATTGGCACAGGTCATGCCTTCGACGTGAATTAGTTTCTTCATGGGGTTCTCCTTTGTTTGTGTAACGTCCTTTTTGTTATCTTTCTTTGCCGGCATAGCTTCATTGCTTGCTGGCAGTTGGGCGATATTGAGTTCACTTCCCACAGAGGCTTGCGCTTCATAATTCGATACAGCTTCATCCTTGCGGAAGGTTCTCAGGCGCAAGGCATTGGTCACGACGAAGATGGAACTTACGCTCATGGCCAAAGCCGCGATCATCGGGTTTAAAGTCAGCCCGAAAGCGGGATACAGCAGCCCTGCCGCCAAAGGTATGCAGATGACATTGTAAAAGAATGCCCAGAACAGATTTTGCTTGATATTCCTGATCGTCTTTTCAGACAGATGATAAGCGGTTAGCACATCCATCAGGTCGGAGCGGATCAACACAACATCTGCCGACTCTATAGCCACATCGGTGCCGGCTCCGATCGCAATCCCTACATCCGCTCTGGTCAAAGCCGGGGCATCGTTAACACCGTCGCCAACCATCACGACCTTCTGTCCTGAGGATTTCAGCTCATTGATAATACGGTCTTTGTCCTGCGGCAGTACGTCAGCATAGAACTCGCTGATATCCAGCCGGCGAGCCATGGCTTGGGCGGTACGTTCATTGTCACCGGTCAGCATGACGGTTTTCAGGCCGGCTTCGCGCATTCTTTCGATAGCTTCAAGACTGTTATTCTTTACGACATCAGCTGCGGCGATCATGCCGATCACTTGGCGGTCCCGGGCAAAATACATCGGCGTTTTGCCCTCACTGGCCAGCTCGGCAGCCGCATCGGCCAGATGGTCTACCGGAACCTCGTACGTATCCATCAGGCGGCGATTACCACCTAAGATTTCATGGGAGCCGTTACTCTCCAGTACACCCTTGACCCCCATACCGGGTTCACTCGAGAAGTTCTGTATCTCGTTCAGAGTCAGCCCTGTGGCCTCTGCGGCGACCAGAATAGCATTAGCTAAAGGCTGTTCGGAATACTGTTCCAGTGATGCAGCCAGCCCCAGTAACTCGTCGGCATCGACACCTTCGCTCGTCAGAATATCCGTGACAAAGGGCTTACCTTCGGTGATCGTACCGGTTTTGTCGAAGACAATTGTATCCGCTTCGTGAAGGACTTCCAGGGCTTCGGCGCTCTTGATCAGCACACCGTTTTCAGCGCCTTTACCTGTACCGACCATAATCGCTACCGGAGTCGCAAGACCCAGGGCGCAAGGACAGGAAATGACCAGTACCGTAATCGCCAGGCGCAGGGCAAACTCCAGGCTTTGGCCGGCAAAGAGCCAGGCTACAAAGGTAATCAAGGCAATGACAATTACGATGGGAACGAAAATACCTGAGATTTTGTCGGCCAGACCTTGAATCGGGGCCTTCGTAGCGTTCGCATCTTCAACGAGGGCAATGATCTTCGCAATGGTTGTATCCTCGCCAACTTCAGTCGCGCGGAAGGTGAATGAGCCTGTCTGGTTAATTGTTGCCGAGATGACACTGTCACCGGGGCCTTTCGCCACCGGCATACTCTCACCGGTCAACGCGGATTCGTCCAGAGAAGTTTCACCTTTTTCGATGACACCATCGACCGGGATCGATTCGCCAGGCTTGATCACCAGCCTATCTCCCACTCGGACTTCCTCGACGCGGATCTCCGTCTCCTTACCGTCGCGGATCACCCGCGCAGTACCCGGCCTCAGATCCATCAGGTGGCGGATCGAGTCCGACGTGCGGGATTTGGAGCGATTCTCGAGGAACTTACCCAAGGTAATAAGCGTCAGGATCATCGCCGCGGATTCGAAATAGAGATCATGCATGTAGAGATGAACAATGTCCGGCTGATCGAATCCCAGACCGTAGACGATTCTGAACAGCGCGAAGACGCCGTAGACCACTGCGGCTGAGGAGCCTAGCGCAATTAATGAATCCATGTTGGGATTTTTTTTGGCCAAAGCCCGGAATCCGCTTATGTAATACTTCCGATTCACGAACAGGATCGGAACAGTTAAGACCAGTTGAACGAGGGCAAAGCCTCCCGCGCCTTCAACGCCGGACATGAAGCCGGGCATCGGTGCGCCGATCATGGTTAGCATCGTGAAATACATGAGCACAATCAGCAAAGGGATTGACACCTTCAGCCTGGACTTCATATCCTCTGCTTCAGCCGCAAAGTGATCCGTGGCCTTGGTCTCTTCTTTCCCCTTCTTTTCTTCTGTTCGTGTTTTCGCCTCGTAGCCGGCGTCAGCAACGGCTCGGATGATCCGGTCGTTATTGACTTTCGCATCATCGTAGGCGACATCCATCGTGCCGGCCAACAGATTGACCGTAGCAGACGAAACGCCGTCTACCTTATTTACACTCCTTGACACAGCGGCTTCACAAGCTGCACAGGTCATACCAGAGACATCAAATCTAACTTTCTCCATGAGTTTCCTTTCCCTGAGATAAAACCTCA
>CAZJTS010000056.1:2083-11345 GCA_964548975.1 uncultured Fastidiosipila sp. | reverse complement strand
GTCTGCTCGCGCACCTTCTCAAACGCGTTGGTGGCTCGATAGCCGATCGCGTCGACCCCGCGGGCCACGTTCACGCCGAAGACGCGATAGTACTCATCCATCGCCTCCAGCACCGAGGTTGGTTTCAGCGAGGTCGCCCCGTTGTTGAAATAGACCAGCGGGTGCTCGTTCTCGATCGCCCGGATCATGGGGAAGTCTTCGCGGATCTCTTGGACGGTCCGGCCGTCCCGGGTCAGGAGTTCACTCAAGGCTGTCCTCCCCCAGCATCTCATCGAGGTGCATTTTTTCGTAGAACTGCTCCAGGAGCACGTTGCGGAGCTCCTCCAGCGTAATTCGATCGAAGAGCGGCGTTAGGAAGCCGGCGGTCATCAGGCGACTCGCCCGGCGACGATCCAGCCCGCGGCTTTGCATATAGAAAAGCTGTTCTTCATTGACCTGCCCGACCGTAGCGGCGTGCGAGGCTTTCACATCATATTCATCGATCAGGAGGGTGGGGTCGGCGAAGGCCTTCGCTTCATCACCCAGGGTCATGAAACGGTCCTCCTCACGGGCTTCCGTGCCGTGCGCGCCTTTCGTGATATCCGAAATGCTGATCAGGCTGCCGCTGCCGCCGTTCTCCACCACCCCGTGGTTGTGGATCCGGCAGTAACCGTGCGGCACCCGGCAGAACACATGCCCCTGATAAAGCTGCTCCGCACCGGACTGAATATAGGACGCGCCGCCGATATCCGCGGACGCCCGTTCGCCGTTCAGGTAGACCTCGCCCTTCTGGATCAGGCTGTCGCCGAGATTCACGGAAGTCCAGCGGAAACTCCCGCCGGCAGCCACATCGGCTCTGTAGAGGCAGGTCTTGAAATCCGCTTTATGGAGATAGCCCCCCGAGGCCTCCGCCTCGTAGAAAGGGTGAATATAACTGATTTCGAGGGACGCGTTCTCCCCTACATCGGCGGCCAAAGTCAGGTTCGCGCGCAAAGCCCCGTCCGTCTCGCCCCGCTCGACAGCCTTCTCAATGAAGACAATACGGGCGTGCGTGTGGGCCGGAATCCGGATCCGGAGCGCCAGGGCCTCCGAAACCTGCGGCCGGTTCAGGTAAATCGGCAGAAGGCGCTGGTTCTCCCCCTCTTCCAGGGTGAGTTCCCAGACCGTTTCGGGACGAGCCAGGTGTTTCAGAAAAAGGCGCTGGACCTTCTTCGTCTCGGGCTGGTGGAGCACGCTCTCCCAGACCGCCCAGGCCTCATCCGTGAGCTCGGGCTGGCGGATCGTCCACTCGGTCGGGACCGCCACATCATCGTCGATGAGCCAGCAGGCCCGCTCCTGCGGTACGAATACCGGCATGTCCAGCAGTCCGAATCTGGCCAAAAATTCCTTCTTCGCTAACATAGTAACCCCTTACCTCAGCCGAACAGCTCAGACAGATCGTCAGCCGCCGCTTCCTCGGCGTGGTCGATATCGCCCTCTTCCGCCTCCAGGCCCAATTCATCCCGCAGCCAGTCGTAGCCTTCTTTCTCCAGGCGGTAGGCCAGCCCGGGACCGCCGGTCCGGACGATGCGGCCGTTCATGAGCACGTGGACGAAGTCCGGCTGGACATAATCCAGCAAGCGCTGGTAGTGGGTGATCATCAGGATGCCCATGGCTTCCCCGCGCTCTTTTCTGAGCTCGGTAATGTTCTGCCCGACGATCCTGAGCGCGTCGATATCCAGCCCCGAATCGATCTCATCCAGGATGGCGATCGCGGGCTCCAATAGCATCATCTGCAGGATTTCATTACGTTTTTTCTCACCGCCTGAGAAACCCTCGTTCAGGTAACGATCCGGCAATGTATCATTCATATCAAGTTTCCGGACAGCGTCGTCCATCTGCTGACGGAAAGGCAGTAGCCCCAGGGGTTTCTCGCGTCGGGTGTTCACAGCTGCCCGCAGAAAATCCGAATTCGTCACCCCGGACACTTCCGCCGGATACTGCATGGCGAGGAAGAGGCCTTTACGCGCTCTTTCGTCGACTTCCATAGCGAGAATATCTTCACCGTCGAGCTCCACGGAACCGGCGGTAATCTCATAGCGGGGATTCCCCATCAGACTCGAGGCCAGGGTGGACTTACCCGTCCCGTTCGGGCCCATAATAACGTGGGTCTCCCCACCCTTCACGACCAGATCGACCCCTCTCAGGATTTCCTTTTCTTCTACACGGCTACACAGGCCCTTTATTTTCAAAACGGGTTTACGCATGACAAACTAAACTACCTTTCTTAAACTGCCAAAATCGGCTTGTTAAGTATAGCCCTATAAACAGGGCTTCGTTTTACCTTTGTTACGATTATACTTGCTTGAACTAGGCTTTGGCCAAAAATCAGGCCTCAAATCACAAGGGCAGGATGACTGTGAACACCGAACCCTGATCGACTTCGCTCTCAACCTGCACCGAACCGCCGTAGAGTCCGGCGATGTGCTTGACGATGGCGAGACCGAGGCCCGTGCCGCCGATTTCCTGAGAGCGGGAGGTTGAAACGCGGTAGAAACGCTCAAAAATCCGGTTCAGGTGCTTCTCCGGAATGCCGATGCCGTTATCGCGGATCGTGATGGTGGTCCGCTCGCGCTCCTGCGAAGCGCTCACGCGGACCTCCCCGCCCGGTCGGTTATACTTCACCGCGTTGCTGACCAGATTGACCAGCAGCTGGGCGATGCGTTTGCGGTTGGCCCGGAGCTTGAGCTCCGGTTGGATCGCGAGGTGTAAACTGACGCCTTGTTGCTCGGCCAAAGCGCCGAGCTCGGTGAGAATTTCATCGGCCACTTCATAGAGGTAGACCGTCTGATTGCGGTCTCGCTGGCTGTCGCCGGCCTGAATCTCCGACAGTTCCAGGAGGTCCTGGATCAGGGACTGGAGGCGATCCGCTTCGATCTCCAGGATCTCGTAAAACTGCTCCGCCTCTTCCGGTGAGCGACGCCGGCTCCTCAATAGATCGATGTAGCCTCGAATGGAGGTCAGGGGCGTCTTGAGCTCATGAGTGACATTCGCCACGAAGTTCTCACGCATGTGCTCCAGCTGTTTGAGATTTGTATTATCGCGCAGCACCGCGAGCGCACCGACCTGTCCGGCGATCCGTAAGGGGGCTGTGTAGACCTCCAGGGCAAAGCGCTCCTGCTCGATACCGATGTCCAGTTCCGCGGTCCGGCTCTCGCCGGTGCGAATAGACTCGGCCATCAGATCCCAGACACGGCGGTAGTTGATGCCTCTAAGGTAGATGTAGGGTTCAGGGCCCGGCCGCCCCAGAAACTGCGCGGCCAGCGGCGTTTCGGAGCGCACCAAGCCCTCGTGGTCGGTGCTGATCAGGCCTTCGTTGAGGCCGGTCAGGATGGCCTGCTGGAGTTCGGTCTGTTCGCGGTTTTCGCTGAGGATCCGCTCCGTATTGCCGGTCAAGGTGTTCAGGGATTCGCCGAGATTCTGAAGCCAGGGTGCGAGCAGCGGATCGACCTGAAAGTCGACAGCCAGATCGCCCTCCCGAAGCTGCGTCAGCTCTTCTCGGAAAATGCGATACTGGTCCCGGATCGCCCGATAGCGCTTCCAGACCTGCCAGAGCAGTAAAATGCCGAGGCCATAAAGCAGCAGCCAGACGAGCATCGGCCAGGCCAGAACCACACCGACGGTTGCCAGCGTCAGAAGGACGCCGGACGTCAGTGAGCTCAAGAGATACCAGACCTGTGCTTTGTCCACTTCTAGCCTTCCAGCGCCTCCGCGAAAAAGTAACCCACACCGCGCACAGTCTGGATATAGACCGGCTGGGCCGGATCGTCCTCAATCTTCTGGCGCAGGTAGCGGATATGGACGTCCACTGTACGGGTGTCGCCATAATAATTCGTTATCCAGACGCGGTCGAGCAGCATATCCCGCGAGAAGACCTGCCCCGGGTGCTGCATCAGGATATAAAGCAGGTCGAACTCACGCGTGGTGAGCTCGATGGCTTCGCCCCGTTTACTCACCTTGCGGCGCTTGGCATCGATCTCGAGCCCGCCCTCAGCGATGAGTTCATCCTCAACTTCCTCCTGGCGGGCATGCCGGCGCAACACCGCGCGGACACGAGCCGGGAGCTCCCTCACCCCGAAAGGTTTGGTCAGATAGTCGTCGGCACCGATCTCGAGGCCGATGACTTTGTCCATCTCCTCCGACTTCGCCGTCAACATGATGACCGGCAGGTTCTGGGTGACAGCGCTCTCACGCAGCCGGCGGATGACCTCGAGGCCGTCCGGCGCCGGCATCATCCAGTCGAGGAGGACGCAATCGGGGACCTTATGCTGTAGGGCCTGGAAGAAATCCTGCCCGTTCTGAAAAGTTTCGACCTGCATGCCGCTGTCGGTCAGCGCAAGGCTGGCGAGGCGGCGGATGTTCGCTTCATCATCAACAACATACACGAGTGGCATGATTACTCCTCATCGTCCTCATCGTCTTCGTCCAGACGCTGCATATTCTTGTGCTCGCCGGTCACCTGGTAGGCGGCCCACTCCGCGATATTGGTCGCGTGGTCGCCGATACGCTCGATATACTTCGCGATGAACATGTAGTCCGTCGCCTGGGAGACATAGTTCGTCGAGTCCTGCAGGAGCTGGGTCAGTTCCAGCACGACCCTGGAGAACTGCTCGTCCACGACGTCATCCATCGCGCCGACGTCTTTGGCCAAATCCACGTCCAGCTGCATAAATGAGTCCAAGGCGCCGACGAACATCTCGCGGGCCTTCTCGAGCATCTTCAGCAGGAGCGGCGGAGTCTTCAGCGAATGAAAATTCGGGTAGGTCGTCATGATCTCGCAGATATCCGCGCACTGGTCGGCCACCCGCTCGATATCGGTCACGACCTTCAGCGCGGCGGTGATGCGTCTCAGGTCCGTCGCGATCGGCTGCTGCAGGGCAATTAGGGTGAAACTCTTCGACTCGACCTGGCGCTCCATGGTGTTGACGTAATGGTCTTCCTCATAGATCTGTCTGGCCAAAACAAAGTCGTGATCCTTCAATGCCTTATGCGTGTCGCCGAGGATGCGGTCCACCCGGGCGCCCATAGCGCTGATGTCATTCAGGAGGCTTCTCAGCTCTCTATCAAATACACTTCTCATCTGGTCCTCCTTAGCCGAAACGTCCGGTGATGTAAGACTCGGTGCGGGCGTCTTTGGGCTTACTGAAAATCTGGTCGGTCTGCCCGTACTCGATGAGGTTGCCGAGGTAGAAAAATGCGGTGTTGTCACTGATGCGGGCGGCCTGGTTCATCGAGTGCGTTACGATAATAATAGTATAGTCCTGTTTCAGAGACTCCATCAAATCCTCGATTTTGCCCGTTGCGATCGGGTCGAGGGCAGAAGTGGGCTCGTCCATCAGGATGACGGTTGGCTCGAGCGCAATGGCTCTGGCAATACAGAGGCGCTGCTGCTGACCGCCGGAGAGCTTGAGGGCGTTCTTGCCGAGTTCATCGCGGACTTCGTCCCAGAGGGCGGCCTTTTTGAGGGAGGTCTCAACGACTTCATTCAGCAGGCGTTTGTCCTTGATGCCCTGGCAGCGCAGGCCATAAGTGACGTTGTCGTAGATGCTCATCGGGAACGGGTTCGGGGACTGGAAAACCATGCCGACCTCGGTTCTGAGGCGCACCACGTCCATATCCTGGGACTTGATATCCTTGTTGCCGAGGAGGATTTTGCCTTCGATTCTCACATCGTCGATGAGGTCGTTCATGCGATTGAGGCAACGCAGAAGCGTGGACTTACCGCAGCCGGAAGGGCCGATGAACGCCGTCACCTGGCGGGCGGGGATCTCGAGCGAAATATCCTTCAGTGCCTGGAAATCGCCATACCAGAGATCGAGATTTTCGATATTGAACATGATGCCGTCTGCCGACAGTTTGTCGATCCCGGCTTGAGTTTGTGTCTGTGTCATATTATTCCTTCCATTTCTTATTCAGCTGCTGCGTGATGAGTTTGACCGAGACATTCAGGATCATGACCATGATCAGGATGAGGATGGAGATGGCGGATGCCAGCTCGAAATTCGGTTGCTCCCCACTCATGATCGACCAGATCTGGACGGCCAAAGTCGTCGCTCTGCCGGTCAGCTCGGGCCGGTCGACAGCAAATGTACCCATGGTATAAATCAGCGCGGCGGACTCCCCGATGACGCGGGAAATCGACAGCAGTCCCGCTGTCAGGATGCCGGGCAAAGCATTCGGCAGGATCACCTGAAAAATCGTCTGCGTCTTCGTCGCACCCAGCGACAGCGAGCCCATCCGGAGCTTGTCCGGCACGGTAATCAGGGCTTCTTCGGTCTGCCGAATGACCACCGGCAGCAGCACCACCGACATGGTAATACCGCCCAGCAGGATATTCGGCGTCGTCGCGCCGAACATCGACGTCAGCGGGAAAAACACCGTCATACCCATCAGGCCGAACACAATCGACGGCACACCGTTCAGCATTTCAATCGCCGAACGGATCATTTCCGTAAGCCTGCCCTTGCCCGCAATTTCGTGGAGGTAGATCGCGGCGAAGACCCCGATCGGCAGCGCAATCAGCACCGTAATGCCGATCAGCATCAGGGTGGCCAAAAGCGAGCCCCTGATCCCGCCGCCGGGACTCTGATAATCCATGCTGTGGATTCCCGCAGAGACGGTATCCAGGGTTTCAATCATTTCGGCAGCGTTTTCTTTGGCCAAAAGACCGGACGACTTCTGCGACCCTGCCTCATCGAGATACGTAATCTTGCGGATCTCCGCGCCTTCGCCGGCTATGAGCGGCTGGTTCTGGAGCTCACCGGCGGTCAGGCCAATGGTCGAGGCGAGCGGTGAATCGGGGTCCACGTAGACCAGCTCCATGATCTCCGACCGGGACGAGGACTTCGTGTCCATGGCCGCAAAGCCGTAGCGGGTCGAGAACTGCGCACCCTCCGGCAGCGTGTCCGGGGCGGTAAATTCGCCGGGCTCTGTCGCGGTGAAACCGACCTTATAGTTGCCGCTCCAATAGTCACCGGTGATCATCTGCCAGTTCAGCGTCTCCCAACCGCGGGAGAAAACGAAGACGAAGACGGCGCCGAGCACGAAAACGGCCAAACCTGTGGAGATGTAAGTTAAGAGATTTCTGACGTGGTCGGCCAGGCGGCGCTTGAAAGTCAGCCCCTTGTGCTCGTGAAGAATCGCGTGAGGTTTATCCTTAGTCATTGGTGATACCTCCGATCCTGCGCTTCACGACCTGGATCAGGAAGTTCGTCAGCAGCACGATAATCATGAGGACAATACCGACGGAGAAACGGATATCGTAATCGAGACCCGTCGTTTCCTTGAGGCCGGACAGCATCGTCGACGTCAAGGTTCTTGTGATGTCGAAAAGATTCCAGGTCGGTCCGGTCATCGCGTTACCGGCGACCATCGAAACCGCCGTCGCTTCACCGAAGGCTCGTCCCAAGCCCAGAACCAGGCCGGCGAAAATCCCGGATTTGGCCGCGCTCAAAACCACCTTGAAATTCGTCTGTGTATGTGAGGCACCGAGGGCCAAAGACCCCAGTTCAATGTTCTTATCCACCGCCGCGATCGCCGAAATGGACAGGGACGTGATGGTCGGGAAAATCATAATCGCCAGGAGGATCGTCACCGTCAGCAGCGAACTGCCGCCGAAGGTGTTTCGGCCAAAGCGCTGGGCAACGCCGTCCACCAAATCGGTGATCTGAGCCGACGCGAACACGCCGTACACGACCGAGGGGATCGCCGCCAGCAGTTCAACGATTGTGGTGAAGAGATTGCGAAGGCGTTTCGGCGCGATTTTGACAATAAAAAGGGCCGTAAGGGCCGAAATCGGGAAAGACACCAGGGCCGCTAAGAGGGCGGAGATCAGGGTATTGATGATGATGAACAAAACCCCGTACACCGGCGGATTCTGGTCGGGGCGCCAGGTCATGCCGGTCAGGAACTGCCAGATCGACTGGCGCTGCTCGCCGTATGCAGGCAAAAAGGGCGTTATACCCTTGCCACCCACGAAGACGAAAATGAGAACAATCATGATGCCCGAGATAATTCCGGCTAGCATGAAGAGCGCATGGAAGATCTTATCCGTCGTCTGCCTGCGCTTCATGGCTCCCGGTTTGATCTTGTCGCGTACACTGCTCATGTACGACTCCTTTCCGTTATAGAACTTTATATATAGGGTGAAACTTTACTTGTGAGTAATGTTAACTCAAGACTTTATGATAGTAAAAAGGGCCTAGCCTCGATTGCTTTCGGCTAAGCCCCCGGAACCTTTATCCATTACCGGACTGTGATTATCCGAGATCACTCCAGTCGGTCACTGCGCCTGTGAAGACGTCATAGACCTGCTGTTTGGTCAGAGATTCCAGCGGGTTGTCATTGTGTACAGCAACAACCACTGCATCCTGGCAGTAAACGCCGCTCTCGAGACCGTCGGCCACTGTTTCTTCTTCTTTGAAGTCACGTGAAGCGAAGCCGATATCACCACCGTTGGCGGAATCCTTCTCATCACCCAGTGTGCGCTTGAAGCCGTCACCGGAACCGGTATGGCTGATCACCATCTGGAAGTTACCTGCCAGCGGCTGGAAGCTCTCCAGAGCAGCCGTCAGTGTCTTCTCAACAGAAGTGGAACCTACCGTGCGGAGTGTCAGACCGGAGTTGTCCTGATCGACGATCGGATGGTTGGCCTTCAGCTCGTCCCAAGCTTTTCCCTCGGCAACATTAGTGATACCACCCTCAGCGGAAACCACTTCGCGGCCTTCAGTAGAATTGTTCAGGTAGTCGAGGAAAGCGACGACCAGCTGTTTGGTCTCTTCATTCTCGAAATCATCTTCAGCACGGGTTACGTAGCTGAAAGGTCTCTTCAGAGTGTAGCTGCCATCGAGCACGTGCTCTTCGTTAGGCTCAACACCTTCGAAAGCAACGCCACGGATGTTGTTGGCTTCAAAGTCAGTGGTCAGCGAAACATAACCGATCGCGGAAGTGTCCTGGCCAATCTTCGTAGCCATGTCGCCGTTACCGGAAGTCTCAGCTGCGCTGTCGGTCAGTTCGCCTTCGAAGTCAATCAGCTCTTCGAAAGCACCACGAGTACCGGAAGCCGAGTCACGGGTGTAAACGTTGATGCTGCCGGTCATACCTTCGCCGTCGGGTGCGTCAGTGGTAGCCGGTGCGTCGGTGGTGGCAGGGGCGTCGGTCGTTGCCGGGGCGTCGGTGCCTGCGGGGGCATCAGTACTTGCGGGGGCGTCTGTGTTCGCCGGTGCGGGAGTTGTCGTAGCGTTGG
>CAZJTS010000056.1:0-1983 GCA_964548975.1 uncultured Fastidiosipila sp. | reverse complement strand
CCTAGCGACCAATTCGGCCGGGTTTGCTATTATAGCTATACATCTGAAAGCTCCGGGAGGGCCCATGAAACTATCGTTATTAATTCCTTTCTATAATGAAGAAGAGCAGCTGCTTCATACGCTGGATACGGTGCGCCCGATTATTGAGGGGGTGACGCCGGATTTTGAGATTATTGCTGTGGATGATGGGTCGTCGGACAGGACCTGGGAGGTGCTGAGTCAGGAGGCCTTGAGGGATGGGCGGATTCATGCGATCCGGTTTTCCAGGAATTTCGGTAAGGAGGCGGCGGTGTGCGCTGCGCTGGAGGCGGTGAAGGGCGATATCGCGATCCTGATGGATGGCGATCTGCAGCATCCGCCGCGCTATATTCCGGAAATGGTTAAGCTCTGGCGCGAGGGCTACGATGTGGTGGAGGGCGTGAAGCAGTCGCGCGGCCGCGAGAGTAAGCTTTATCGCCTGATTGCGGGCTCTTTTTACAGCCTGTTCAGTAAGATGAGCGGTGTGGATATGGATAATGCCTCGGATTTTAAGCTACTGGACCGGAAGGTGGTGGACGCCTGGAATCAGCTGGGTGAGAATGATACGTTTTTCAGGGGGCTGAGTGCGTGGCTGGGCTTCAAGCGGCACGAGTTTCCGTTTGTGGTTGAGGAGCGGACGCACGGTAAGAGTAAGTGGAATCTGAAGGGGCTGTGGCGCCTCAGTACGAATGCGATTACGTCTTTTTCGACGAAACCGCTGACATTCATTACGGCGATTGGCTTCGTGTATCTCTTTATCGCTTTCCTGATCGGCCTGATTACGCTGATTAAGTACTTCGCGGGCACGGCTGTGGAGGGTTTCACGACCGTGATTCTGCTGACCCTGATTACGGGCGGTTTTATCCAGATCAGTTTGGGGCTCATCGGGACATATATAGCCCGGATTTATGACGAGGTGAAGGATCGGCCGCGCTATCTGACCATGGAAGAGATCCGGCCACGGGATTAAGCGATGCTGGCTTGGGTGTACATCGTCATCTGCACTGTAGTGGGCTTCCGGCTGCGGACGCTGCTCTTGCCGGAGCCGAATTTTCTGGGCCGGCTGGAGACGCTGGGGCCTGAGCTCCGGAAGATTCCGCGGCTCTTCCTGACCTTGCCGCTCGATGCGGTGAGCGGGCTGACCCTGACGACGACGCTGACGTATTTCATTGCTGAGGCGGGTCAGCGGATCTGGCCTGAGAGCAGTTGGTATCCCTCGGCGGCCGGTTGGGGGGTGGGCTTGGCTTTGGCCATTCTTGTCCTGGCCAAAGTCCTGCGCCAGCGTGGCAGTGCCAGACGAAAACTGCGGGCCTTCGAGGGCGAGAGCACTGCCCGGAGGTCGCATCAGCCGCACGCTGCCGAGGCGATCCTGATCGGGGCGACGACGCTGCTGGCGGTGCTCTGGGCGCTGTTTCTGAGTCGGGGGACGTTTTTCCAGACGGGCAGCACGGTGGAGGCGGGGTTTACGGTCTTCAGCGATCTGTCGCCGCATACGGCGCTGGTCAGGAGTTTCGGGATCGGGAATAATGTGCCGGCCGAGTATCCGCACTTCGCGGGCGCCGGGATGAATTATCACTTTTTCTTTTATTTTCTCGCCGGGATGCTCAATGCGCTGGGCTTCTCGCTGGAATGGGCACTGAATTTCCCGTCGATTCTGGGTACGGTGGCGTTCACGACGGCGCTGGGCTACCTGGCGGTGCTGTTCAGCCAGCGGGTGCTGGCCTGGCCGCTCAGTCTGCTGCTCTTCAGTTTTCGCAGTTCATTCAGCGGCTTCGTGCTTTTCGCTCGTGAATTGGCCAAAGGCCACGGCTGGGGCGCCGCCCTGAGTAATCTGCGGCAGGCCCAAAGCTACGCCGGTCCCCTGCAGCACGATGACTGGGGGCTTTACAATCTCAATGTCTACGCGAATCAGCGGCATTTGCTCTGGGGTTTGGCGCTGGCGATGCTGCTTTTATTGCTGTTCCT
>CAZJTS010000055.1:0-11484 GCA_964548975.1 uncultured Fastidiosipila sp. | reverse complement strand
ATTCGGCTCATCCGTCTGATATTGAAAAAATGCTTTACTGGGGCGATATTATCAGCTATTACGAAAAAGATGCACAGAGTATTTTCAAGGTTTTATCTAAAGGCGAGATTGCTTTGTACGGAAATCGTATTGTTTACATTGCAGAAGTGAAAGAAGTGTTTAAAGGTGATGGAATAAATGTTGGGGATCGTGTTAAACTAGCCACCTATCAAAATGTAGATCATGCGGATGAAGTCATCTATCTTTCTTACGTAAACCTGATGCAAGAAGACGAGGAATATCTCGTTTTAACCGGTCCGATTATTTATAGCCCTTTTGAAGAGAATGGAATAGTTTGTGAGACCTTAATGCAAATTCCTGCATCCTTTTTCATCTATGGTGAGGATGACGATCAAGTACTGCGAGGTAAACCGATTGAGCTGCCCGGAGCTGCCCCCGTGGAACTCATTCCACTTAACGAAGTAAGGAACACTACCTTTCTCTCAATTGATGAAGATCTCCTCAGAGCTTATCATGAGCAAAGACAAAAAATCATTGCGCACTTTGATCCTAACTATGATATCCCCTAGGAGCATTTGCATTTCGAATTTTGCTTAGAAAACTGCTCAGCAAAGAAGCCAATTCTCGACAACAAAAAACCCGCATGTTTGCGGGTTTTTGATTGCATCCTTTTAGCGGATGATTCTGGTCGGAGTGACAAGACTTGAACTTGCGACCTCTTGCACCCCAAGCAAGCACTCTAGCCACCTGAGCTACACCCCGAAAGACTTACTTATTCTATCACATGCTTTTAAACTGTCAATGACTTGTAAAACCTTCTTCAGTAGCTTGTTCAAGCTCCGGCCAAAGACAAAGATTGCGTTACAACATTATAAGCATTGATCAGCAGAATTAAGATGAGAAAGCCCTTGAAAAATGTGGCAACTTGTTTTTCCTTGAGTTTCGCAGAGAGATGGCGCCCACTGAGCGCTCCAATGACGCCAGCCACAGCCATGAGGATCAAGGTGAGCGGATTGAAGGGCGGAATAGTTTGTGTCAGCAGCGTATTACCCAGGTTGAACATCTGCGAAAAGAAAATGATGAGTAGCGAGTTAATCGAAGCGGTTTTCGGAGACATGCTGAAAAAATAATATAGGAAGGCGATATTGAGCGGACCGCCGCCGATGCCGAGAAAGGCTGAAACCACGCCCAAGGTCAAACCAATGAGGATACAGAACACGGGCTGGCGTACATTTTTGGCATGAATTTTTTCTTTGGTTGAGACATAAATTAAGACAGCGGCAGTTAGGAGCAAGAGCAGCACAGATTGGACCAGTTTTACCATGGTCTGGCTGCCGGCCTGACTTTGGACAAGCTTAAAAAGGCTACCGCCCAAGACACCACCTGTGGCAGCACCGATGGCCAGAAAGAGTGTGCGACCCCATTCAATCACAGCATCTTTCTTGAAATAGTTCTGAGTTAGAGAAACAATGGTCATTGCCAGAACTGTATTTCCGGAAAGGAAATTGACCGTTTGAGGGGCCATCAGATTGGTGGCATCAAGCACAGGCTTGATGATAATTCCGCCCCCTACCCCACTGATTGCGCCGGCAGTACTAGCCAAAAAAGCAATAATAACAAAAATGACAATGTCCAAAGAACTGATCTCCCTAGTTTGTTTCGTACCTGAGCTTAAACACGATTCCGCCGTTCAACGTATGCTGCTACTTGCTGAAGTCGTCCAATCGCATGGCTGAAGAATTTCTGATAGGCGCTACAGTAGATGTTGAGCGCACCGGCCTCAGACAGCGGTTCTCTGTGACGCCTGCAGCCGCCTCGACAGATCGGAAGCCATTCACAAGCTGTACATTGTTCGCATACAGGAATCGATTCGGACTGAAAGCTACTGTTGCGCCGATTCTGATCAATTTCAGCGAGTGTGAGCTCATGGATATTACCTAGGTGATATTCATCCAGGACATAAAAATCACAGGGGTAAAAGCTGCCATCGGCTTCTACGACCAACTGTGGTGCACAGACGCCGAGCATGCCACACATTTCGGGAGCTTGGCCTAAGAGCATAGAGACCAGATTCTCGAAGTAGCGATTGGTGACGAAGGTTCCCTGACGAAAGTCTTCGTACCAGAGGTCGAAAAGTTCGCAGAGAAACTCCCCGTACATATCCGATGTTAAAGTGTGATCGTAGATGACATCTTCTTCGCCGAGCGGGTTGAGACAGGGGATATACTGCTGCCAGGGAAGGTTTCTGGATTTATAGAATTCATAGATTTTGCGGACATTTTCAGCCGTCTCACGCGTGACCACGGTCAGGATGTTGAATTCAACTTCATGGTCTTTTAGTAACTGTACTTTGGCCCAGACATCCGAGAAGGTCCCCTCCCCTTGAGTGGATAAACGGTAACGATCATGATTTTTTCTGGTGCCATCGAGCGATAGGCCGACCAAAAAGCCTTGATCCGTGAAGAACTTCGCCCACTCATCGGTAATCAGGGTGCCGTTGGTTTGAATGGCATGTTCAACAGGGAGTTTATTGACATTGTATTGCTCAACGAGGCGGATATACTCACGGAAAAAGTCAAGTCCCGCCAACATGGGTTCGCCGCCCTGAAAGGCGATAGACACGCGATTTTCGGCATAGGCAAATGTTTCCCGGATCAGTACCTTCAGGGTCTCGGGCTGCATAATGCCATAACTTTGTATCTCCCGATGCGCAGTGACATCAGCATAGAAACAATAACTACAGCGAAGATTGCAGTTACCTGAAGCAGGTTTTATGAGTAATTGAACGGCCGGCATGGCTACTCCTTAATTGATTCCTTTGTCTTTGAGTTTCTGAAGACGCACGATCGCTTCTAGACAATCTTCTCTTGTGCCGAATGCACTTAATCTAACGTAGCCCTCACCGAACTCACCGAATCCGGAGCCCGGGGTGATTACCAGCCAAGCGTCTTCCAAGAGTTGATCGAAGAACGCCCACGAATCGACCCCTTCGGGCGTCTTGACCCAGATATAAGGT
Organism: uncultured Fastidiosipila sp.; assembly: GCA_964548975.1. Taxonomy (GTDB): domain Bacteria; phylum Bacillota; class Clostridia; order Saccharofermentanales; family Fastidiosipilaceae; genus JAAYZH01. The sequence continues at coordinate 8,468 of CAZJTS010000055.1, read as the reverse complement.
GCGTTGTCTCCCCCGCTCGCTTCGAGTCCGATGTTTTGGCAACCTTCTTTCAGCAATGCTGCGTTCTCCATGTAATAGCGTACATTAGCCACGCAAGCTTCATACCCTTCAGCTGTGTAAATAGCTTCAGCAGCTCGCTGAACGATATAAGGCACACCATTAAACTTCGTCGTCTGACGTCTGAGCCACAGATCCCTGAGGGGTCTGGCCTCGCCCTGATGATCGACCAGCAGCGCTTTCGGCACAACGGTATAACCGCAGCGAAGTCCGGTGAAGCCGGCGAATTTGGAGTAAGAACGAATTTCTACCGCAACTTCCTTAGCACCTTCTATTTCATAGATACTATGTGGCGCATCATTCTGAATGAAGGCTTCGTAAGCGGCGTCGAATAAAATGAGCGCCTTGTGCTTCCTGGCATAGTCCACCCAGGCTTGCATTTCTGATCTACTCATCACCGCCCCAGTCGGATTGTTCGGAGAGCAGATATAAATCAGATCCGCAGCGTGATCCGGTGGCTGCGGTAAAAAGTTATTCTCAGGCAGGCATGGTATCTTGATGATCTCATGGCCGGCCATCACATTAGTATCCACATAGACCGGGTAGACGGGATCCGCAACCAAAACTTTCAGTCCGTCGCCCAGGATATCCAAGAAGTTTCCCATATCGCTTTTGGCACCGTCACTGATGAATATCTCATCCGCCTGAATCTCGATGCCCTTTTCCTCGTACTCCTTGCTCGAAATAGTCTCACGTAAGAAGTCATAACCCTGTTCAGGACCATAGCCCCGGAAACTCTCAGCCTCACCCATTTCTTCAGCAGCTGAAAACAATGCAGCTACGATCGGCTGAGGCAGAGGTTTAGTCACATCACCGATGCCCAGACGAATGATTTTGGCTTCGGGATGGCTTTCCTGGTATGTGCGGACACGTCCGGCAATCTCAGAAAACAAGTAGGATTTCTCTACATTAAAAAAGTTGCTATTAAGACTAATCATTAGCGCCTCCTGCATCACTAAATAGAGATCCCAGCGAGGCTGAGATATCATTCAGTGCTTAAAATCTAAACAATCCGATGATTCTGCTACTGATTATAGCAAAGCCGGAGTCTGATTCAATCAGAAGCTGCGTCCGCCACCGCCGGCGCTTCGACCACCGCCGGTCGAGTGCGTGCTACTGCCCCCGCCGCCGAAGCCACCCCCGCTACGGCTTACACTGCTTGATTTTTGGACAGGGGCATAGACATGGACAACTTGCTTGTCGATTACATTATCGGCAATAACCGCATAATCCGCTGTGGCTTCTTTGGCCGAATCATAAGCAGGACGCGTAGCGAAACGATCGTATTCCTTACGCACCTTCGTCCGATAGCCGAGCCCGGTACCGAGACCAACTACTGTAAATGCCCCTAGAGAAGCAATAAGCTGCAAAGGTGCGACATGATAGCTCTTCGGTTGAACTTCATTGCCTTGCGGAATGCCTAAGGTGATAAAGTTGTCGACAGAAGCAAGCCCCTTATTGAGCGCATCATAATAATCGCCGTCCACCATCCCGGGATTCATCTCGTCCAAGACGGTTTCGATACGGGCGTCGGTCAGAATATCGATGGCTTTGCCGAACGTACCGATGCGGTAATTGCGGTTATCCATATCAATTAAGAGATAGACACCGTTGAATCCATAGCCGTAGCCCAGATTATGGGCTTCGAAGAAGTCATCACCGTACGTAACCGGTTCTTTGCCCTCGGCATCATCTGTGGTAATAACGGCAACATTGATCTCTTCATGACGCCTGACCAGGTCGTTCCCTTGCTCGATAAGACTATCCGCTTCACTGGTGGACAGGAGATTGGCTTGATCAAATAATGAAAAGCTGAGTTCCGTGTTATGCGGCCAAGTTGTGGTCGCGGTCTCCCCTTGATCGGTGCCGGTGGGCGTTTCTGTTCCGGAGCCGAAACTTGGCATGGTGATGCCGGAAGCGGCGATCCGGCTCTGCCGAAGGAGCAAGCCGGTGCTAAAGAGGATAGCAATAAGTAATAATGAGAGACTAAATTTCTTTTTCATCGTAAAAACCAGAAAATCAGGAATACAACCACCGCCACGATCAGGCCCAAAATCAGGCCTCTCAGAGCGGAGTCGCGGTTCAGTCTGCCTTCGACCAGAGGCAGTTCTCCGAACGCTTTACCGGTTTGACCATTCATGGAATACACGAAGGTCTCGCCGTTATATTGATAGGTCAGCACCCAGACGGGCATGAGTGAAAAGAGCCAATCTTTATCGGTACGATCCATCTGTTTGTGACTTGTTTTGACCCCATCTGTAAAACCGAAGGATCGGTTCAACAGATCGTTAGCTATGTTGTCGATTTCCTTATCGAACAGCGGTTCTGCATCGGTCTTCGACATCGTATATTGTTCGGCGAAGAAACCGGATAATAATGGCATGGAAAAGGGTTGTAAACCTTCGGGTTCAAAGGGTTCGATACCATGCAGCAGGTTTTCATCGATCTTACTGAAAGCTGCGAGATTGACATCTGTCAAGTGATAAGTCCCCTGGCGGATGTGTTCGTAGACGGTCGTTTCGGTGTACTGATAATTGCCTGATCGCCAGCGCCTTACACTATTTGAAGACCCTTGGAAATCCACGTCTACATCGCTGTCGAGATACCAGTATGGAATATAGATACCTGTCATTTTTTCTAGCTGTGCCTGAGAGGTGAAATCCGGAGGGAGATATTTCTTGATTTTGGCCCAATCAAGGAAGCCTTGCTTGGCATCCTCTTCACTGATCGCGAAGGGTAGGATCTGATCGGGTTTGAATTCGCCCTGGAGTCTTGTCGTGATGATGACCGGACTGTGACAGTAAAAGCAGAAGGTCGCCGAAGTCGTCTCGTCGGTCACAACATGCGCGCCGCAGTTCTGACAACTGTATTCATTCAGCGTGGTGTCTTCCGGATCTCTGGCACGCTTCTGTTCTTCTCGCTCCAGAGCGCGCTCCGCCCGTTCCTGATCTTTTGCCTGCTGTTGCTTAAAGTGCTCTTCCATCTGCTCAGGAGTGTACTGAGACAGACAGTAATCACAGGAAAAGAGCTGCTTTTCAGGTTTGTATTCGATCGGGGCACTGCATGAGGGACAGTGATAGGTTGTAGTAGCCATGAATCCTCCCCTAGTTAAGAATGAGGGCAATCAGTCAGACTGCCTTGCCCTCATCGTAAATCCAAGATAACTCGTAATTACTCTTTTAAGTTAGTGCCACATTCCGGGCAGAACTTGGGATCCTGGCCTTCCGGGATCTTCCAGCCGCAGTTTCCGCAACTGTTAGCGTCCCCCTCGGAACGCTTCGTCCCGCAGTTGGAGCAGAATTTGCCGTTCGGGGAGTTCTTCGTACCGCATTCGGTACAGAACCAGCCGGCTCCGGAATTCTTCTCGCCTTCAGCTGCCTGCTTAGCCGCTTCCTGCTGTTGCATATACTGCTGAGTATTGGCCTGAGATGCCTGACCCATCATATTGCCGCCGGCCTGCATACCCATGCCCATACCCATGAAGGTTTGAGCGGCGCCGCCTTCGTTGGAACCTGCGGCCTCTAAGCCTCTGGCAACAGAGCCTTGGACGTAGCCTTCTCTGACCATCGGATCGCCCAGCATAGCGCCCTTATTGCGCATATTGATGAGTTCCTGAGAATCTTCAGAGTAAGAGACGCTGGCGATACCGACCGCCTGTACTTCGAAGCCTCTGTTCTCTCCCCAGGCTTTGTCCAAAGTATTGCTCATGTAGTCAGCCAGTTCCATAGAACGGGACGTCACATGCGAGATACGAATACCGTCAGCGGACATCTGATTCATCGATGCGGACAGGGCGTTCAGGAATTCGGCCTGATACTGCTCGTTGATGGACTGGATGTCCTGGCGACGAGCGGATTTATCTACGACCTGCTGGTAGAAGAGGATCGGATCGGTGACCTTGATGGAATAGTTTCCGAAGGCTCTAAGGAAGAGTTCGGAATTATAGAAATTGTCCCAGTACTGAATCGGGTTCTTGGTACCGAACTTAATATTCTTGATTTCCTGCAGGTTGATAAAAATCACCCGCTGTTTCTGAGGCGCCGTACCACCGTAACGGAAACGGTTGAATGTGTCTTTCAATGCTTCGCCGAATTCGCCATTAAATAGTGAAGGTAACGAGCTGTCATCAACGGTGTAGATCCCCGGTTCTGCGGTGTAGTCTATTATCCTGCCGCCGTCCACCAGCATCATAAACTGGTTGTCATAGACATGAATGGATGAACCGTTAGAAACCGTATCTACGGTTGACTTGGTATTGCTGCTGCGCGGATCATCCCTGCGTACCTGTACGCCGGATGTCATCACGGTCTGATCGGTCATGTTATCTGCTTCGATTACCTCCAACCATTGATCCGCCAAACTGCCACCAATTGTGCCTGTAAGTGCTTTGATTAAGCCCATGGTACTCCTCCTATAAAGTGATTCCTAATAAACTGTTTCAGCTCTTTGTCAAGCTGTCCTTATTATACAGAAACACTCCGGGTGCCCGCAGACCTATTTGTTCTCTTTTAGAAAGGTTGGTGAGAGAAATGACTTATGTTCAGAGCAAAATGACCCGATTCATCGCGCAGATCTGCTCCGTTTCGGCATCCCAGATGGAGGTCTGGACTTCACCGATATGGGCCTTACCCATCAGCAGCATGCAGAGTCGGGATTGGCCTATCCCCCCGCCGATCGTCTGCGGCAGTTTGCCATCCAGGAGCAGTTTGTGGAAGGTCAGTTCCGCTCGCTCTTCACTGCCGGCCAAAGCCAACTGCGCGCGCATCCGTTCCGGATTGACCCGGATCCCCATGGATGAAATCTCCATGACCCGGTCAATGCGTTTGTCATACATCAGTAGATCGCCATTCAAATGCCAATCATCATAATCCGGCGCCCGATTGTCATGGGCCTGTCCGGACTTAAGCTTGGCACCGATACCGATCAGAAAGGTGACGGGGTGTTCTTTGGCCCAGAGATACTCTCGCTCCTTAGGGCTATGGTCCGGATAGCGGTCCTCCAGTTCTTGCGCAGTTAGAAACGAGACGGAATCTTCTTCATATGACGGCAGATCAGGATAGGTCTCGCGTAAACGTTTGGAAGTCTGAAAGATTGCCTGGCAGATCTTCTCTACAGTGGCTTTGAGGTAAGAGAGATTGCGATCCTCCAGCGTGATGATTTTCTCCCAATCCCATTGATCGACGTAGATAGAATGAAGATTATCCAAAGTTTCATCCCGGCGAATAGCATTCATGTCCGTATATAAGCCTTCGCCGACCGAAAAGCCGTAGCGATAGAGCGCCAATCGCTTCCATTTGGCCAAAGAATGGACCACTTCTGCCACCTGCATATCGCAGGCCGGCACCTCGAAGCGCACCGGACGTTCCGTGCCGCTGAGATTATCGTTGAGGCCGGAGGTGGGAATGACGAAGAGCGGTGCCGACACGCGCTTGAGATTAAGACTCTTGCGCAAAGTGGTGGCAAAAGTCTCCTTGATAATCTCGATGGCGTCCTGAGTCTCATAGAGATTCAACAGACTTGTATAATCAGATGGAATAAAAGTCTCTGACACTGCGGCCCCCTTAGCTTCTTTTATCTTCGCTATTATAGCAGTATGGATCCTAAGCTCAGCAGATTGTGCCGGAAAAGAGGAATTTAATGATGAATATAGTACCAATCCTGATTATCGGTGGCGGTGCCGCGGGACTGATGGCCGGTGTAGCGGCCGCCCGGCAGGGTGTGCCTGCACTGATACTCGAAAAAACTACTTCGGTCGGATCCAAACTCGCACTGAGCGGCGGAGGCCGAGGCAACTTAAGTAATGTCATGCTGGATAATTTCACTGCTCTTCCCGACGGCTCCGCTGACCCTTTCTGCTCGGCAGAGCAAGCACTGAAACTCCTAAGACCGCTGAATCAGGAACTGCCGCCCCGGAAAATTCGTTCGCTCTTCAAAGAGCTTGGCGTCGCGACTTATGCGGACCCTGAAGGGCGCGTCTATCCAGTGGGTGATAAAGCAGCCGACCTCACGACAGCGCTCAGGCAGGAGGTGCTTAAAGGTGGCGGTAAAATTCTAACCGGCCAACATGTCACAGAGATTTTCCATGAAGAACACTGGATCGTGCGCACCGACAAGGAGCAGTTCAAGGCGGAGGCTGTCATTATCGCTACGGGCGGTGCTTCTTACCCGCAGACCGGTAGTTCAGGAGAAGCACTGGCGTTTTTCCGGCAAATGGATCTCAACGTATCACCGTTTGCTCCGGCTTTAACGCCCCTCCTCTTAGAGACACCATTCCCTGCGGAACTGGCCGGCATCTCCTTGCCTGAAGTTACCTTAAGCTATCAGGTCAAAGGTCAGCGTAGAAAGCTGCAGCGCCAGCGCACCGGCCCCATCCTCTGGCAGAAGAAAGGACTTTCCGGTCCTGTCGTACTGAACAGCAGCGCGGAGCTCTACGATACAGAAACCTTTGTTCCGGGATCACTACATTTGAATTTTCTCGGTCAGATGACGGATGAAGGCTTTAAGGAAGCGCTCCGTGAGTACGGACAACAACATCCGAAACGCAGTGTGAGGCGCTACTTAGAGGAACAACTTCCGGAGCGGCTTGCGCAGTTCCTGTGGACAACTTTCACGTCTCACGCAGGTGTAGCAGAGGATCTCACATTCGCTAATTTGGCCAAAACCGTCTTACATAGTCTCAGTCAGTACTGTCTTAGCTACCCCTTAACACCTGCATCCCCTCCCCCGCTCAGAGTGGCCATGGCGAGCCGTGGCGGGCTTTTAGTCAACGAAGTGAATCTCAGAACTATGGCTATCAAGTCACAGACGGGGCTCTATGTTGCCGGAGAATGTATTGACCTCGATTTTATCAGCGGAGGCTTTCACCTGACTTTCGCCTTCCAGAGCGGTTGGCTGGCAGGTAAACATGCCGCCTTAGAGAAGCGAAATCATTAATCTTGCTTGAGCCAAGAGATCGCCAGGTCGAACCAGCCGGCTATTCTGGGTTCTATCAGTTCCGCAACTTGACCTGTCGTTTCGTCAGCCAGACTCAGACCATGAACGCCTCGCTCATAGAGATGGAGCTCACAGGGCACCTTCAATTCCAGAAGACGCTTGGCGTACTCCAGTGATTGAGCCACAGGAACCGTCTCGTCAGAACAGGTATGCCAGAGAAAAGTGGGCGGCGTGTCTACATCCAGATGCTCAATCGGGGCGTCACCGAAGAGCCGAACCATACCTTTGGCCACCAGTCGTTCAGCCTCGGAATAAGGTGTGCCGGCTTGACTCTCGGCATGAGCAATGATGGCTTCCATCTCTTCACGGCCAAAGTCAATCGCGCCATAACACAAGACGGCTTTCTGAATCCGCGCCTTGAAACGCAGTGATGTCCAGGCAGCAAGATGGCCGCCGGCAGAGAAGCCACAAACGCTGATCCTTTCCGTATCAATATGATGGGTCTCGGCGTGATCTTCTATCCAATCCAGGGCGGTTTCAACCTGGCCCAGCAGGTCGTCTAGAGTCAGATCAGGCTTCTGGGGCAGCACAGTATAGGTAAGGACGGCAGCATGGAAACCTCGGGTGTTCGCTCTAAGAGCTACCGGCTGCCCTTCTCTCGGGGAGACGAAGCGATAGGCGCCTCCGGGGATGACCAGAAGGCAGGGCCGTTTCACCGGGATTTCCTGGGGTCCTGTGATCGGGTCAAGCAAATAGGAATCAAGATAACTATATTCATCAATTGGTACAAGCTGTTTCATCTATTAACCTCTCTTTAACACTCTAATGCACGAGCAATGTTTCACAAATATTACATTTGATTTTTGTTAATTGTAAGAAAGAAATGTCTTGTTTATCATCAGACTTATTATGAACGAGGAGTTAATGAATGGACAAGTATTTTAAGTTAAAAGAACATGGTAGCAAGGTCTCAACCGAGATCATGGCCGGACTTGCAACATTTTTTGCAATGTCCTATATCCTCTTTGTCAATCCGGATATGCTCAGTCAAACCGGCATGGACAGAGGCGGCGTTTATCTCGCAACAATTTTTGCGACAGTGATCGGTACCTTGGTCATGGGACTGTTCGCCAATGTACCTTATGCCGTGGCTCCGGGTATGGGCCTCAACGCATTCTTCACGTACACCGTGGTTATGCTCTACGGCTACACTTGGCAGCAGGCGCTGGCCATGGTCTTCATTTGCGGTATCATCAACATCCTGATTACAGTCACCCGTGTTCGTAAGCTGATCATCAAAGCCATTCCTGAATCCCTGCAGCACGCAATCGGTGTCGGTATCGGCGTCTTCATTGCTTACATCGGCCTCATCAATTCCGGTATCATTCACAACAATCCACAGTTCGAATCCGGCAGCATCCAGCTCATACCGGCCATGACCGATTTAAAGAGCCACGGCGTACACGTATTCGTCTTTT
>CAZJTS010000054.1:1238-11531 GCA_964548975.1 uncultured Fastidiosipila sp. | reverse complement strand
ATTGTGTTATTCACACCTTTGCCGGCTAGACCATTAGTTATGAAAGAAGTTGATGGAACCGATTTTTGAATTCTCGGGAAACGCGGAGGTGTCCCGCTGTTTGCTTCGCCTTCGTCAGGGATAAGTACTTTTGAATCGTCCTCATCAATTTCAGAAGGTGGAGTTGATGTTGGTTCGGATGGAGCGACTGTGGTCGGTTCTGTCGGAGCGATTGTGGTCGGCTCGGTTGGAGCAACTGTTGTCGGCTCGGTTGGCGCAACTGTCGTTGGCTCGGTTGGTGCGACTGTCGTCGGCTCGGTTGGCGCGACTGTCGTCGGTGCTGCCGTTGTTGGAACGGCGGTTGTCGGCTCCTCCGTGGTTGGCGCAAGCGTTGTAGTGGGTGTCGTTTCCTGTGGAGTAGTCACTACAGTCGGCGGCTCAGTCTCGTCAGGTTCAGGTAGATCTGTCTCTACCGGTGCTGGGAGTTCTGTTTCTTCCGGTTCGGATGCTTCTGTTGTCGACTCGGTCGGCACTTCGGTAGGAGTATTAGCAATATCCTGTTCACTCGACGTGATAACAGGGGTAACATCATTGTCTTCGGCCCTGATTGGTATTGTAAAAGCATTAGCTAATCCAATAACCATAGATAACGTAATCAGGAATGCCGTAACTCGTCTAAGTCTTTTATACATACACTTGCCCTCTAAAATCGTGTAATTTGCGACGCTTAAGCTTCGTGACAATCCGTTGAAAATATTCAATTGTGAACTGTTAGGTAAAAAACTGTTACTTTAACAGAAGAGAGTGAACCTAGGCATTCTCCTAAGCCGTTCTGAACGGAAAGTGTTACAACAGTGACTTACACGAACCGACCGGTTCGTGTACTCTAAGAAACGGAAGCCTGACCTTGGACCTGAACAGTTAAGATTGGGTTTCCAATTTCTTTAGTTTTTTTGCAAGCATAGAATTCCCCCTTCCAGACTAAACTTTTTCTTATATCGATTATCTGTTGTCAAAAACTTGAAGGTGTAACATTTTCGCCCTTAATCATTAAGGACAGCATAATTAAATGAAAACATTCTTAGTCGATGTGTTTAAGCAGCTACTTCGTACTGCCCCTGATAATCAGTTGCGTTTGAATCGAGGTCCTGGTCGCGAGGCCGGAGGGGTTATGTGTGCGCCAGATCAGTCGGCGTACCGCCTCCCGGCCGAGAACTTTTTTCGGTACGTCTACAGTCGTTAGGCCGGGTTGAGAGAAACTCGCGATCAGGCTGTTATCGAAGCCGCAAACGCCGAGATCGATCGGCACGTGAATGTTATGGTCGGCAAGCGTTCGCATGAGTGCCACGGCAGCCTCATCGTTGGAGCAGATAAAAACATCCGGCCAGTCTGTCAATCTAGAGATGCGCTCCCAGAGTCCGGCGAGATCTTCATTTACGATCAGGGATTCCAGCTGATTGAGTACCGAAAAGCGTTCGAGACTTCTCACCACATCTAAGAAAGAATGTTGCCTCTCGCGATAGAGCGCTTGCACGACGCCTGCATATCGTTCTCGAATCGAGGCGGAGTAATCAAGATCGCCGATGAAGCCGAATCTTTGATAGCCTCGCTCGAGCAAGTGCCTGGTCAAACGGAAAGTACCGTCTTCATTGGCAGTCATGATTGTATCGATACTAAAATCAGACGAGGTATGATCGACAAGGATCATGGACACGCCGGTCTCCATAATGGAACGCAAATAGGGGTCAGAGACAGCACCCATGATGAGCACGGCAGAGACCAGGCGATCCCGGATGGATTGGGGAATGAGCGGCTGCTCTTCATCGAGAAGCTCAATGAGCACGCTGTAACCCTGAACGGCGGCCTCCTCCTGGATACCCAGCATAATCTGCGAGTAGAAGTGAGATGAAGAGAAATAGATTCTCCTCATGATCAGGCATAAGGTTCTTTGGCGCACCGCTTGTTTGTATTTTGGCCGATGAGAAAAATAACCCAGTGCTTCCGCCGTCTTAAAAACGTCAGCACGGACGTTCTGGCTCACACCGGGTTTATTGTTTAAGGCAAGAGATACGGCATTAATCGACAGGTCAAGCGCCTGTGCGATGTCCTGCATGGTTGTCCGTTTTCTCCCGTTCATAAAATGGATCCTCGATCACTCTCTTGTGCGCTTCACTATCCGCTGTGCCGCAGTAGATGACTGCCTCACCGTCTTCGAGACGGATCAGGCCGCCACTGAAAATGACATCCTCCAGATCGGGGCGCTTGGCTGAACCGGGCGCAAAATCTCGCCGCTCAGCGATAATTTCCATCGGCGTTGTGCTTCCATCAGTATAATTCAAAACGAAAACAGAGGCATAGTAATGCCGGTTGCCGGCGTCATCGAAGCGAGCGATATGAGCGAGAATCCCTGCTCTATTCTGATCCAGAACATGAATCTCGTTCCCCCCACCCCACTCTTCTTCTAAGAATTGATCGTCCAGCAGTGTTGCGCTTTCAATCGTCTGTACTGTCAGCTCATCTAGGCTTACCATTACCAGCCATCCAATAGTGCCGCGACCGCCGGGATCGCCTTGAGGTCTCGTCAGGAGTAGAATTCTCCCATCCGGAAGCTGAGCCAGACGAATATCCTTCATGCCCCAGGGGCCGGCCGCGAATTTCTTGAGGTTTTCCAGTTGCTCACCTTTATAGAACACCGTCCGGTAGGATAAGCCGGCGCCGGGTTCCACTTCCACAACCTCGACACCCCCGATCACAATCTCACTGCCGATCACGGTATAGAAAGGATCTTGTAAGTGGAGATCCAGAACCTCTTTTTCATGCCAGTGCCGGATCTCCGTCAGGGGCAATTCTGCCTCAGCCTCTATCGGGCCAAAGAAGCCGATCCGACTGAACTCCGAATCTCTCGCCTCCACCCGGCCCAAAAGCCAGGCCCGGTCTTGCCAGTAGAAGGGTGCGCTAATGTTGTAAACGTCTTTGCCTTCATTTTCAGGTAAAAGTTCGAAATGAAGTCGGCTGTCTGCCGCCTGCTCCAGATTCTTGTCGCGATGGACGGGTAGTAGGTCTTTGATTGCTGTTCGCATGCTGTTCTCCTCTTTACTTTCGGGCGATAAACTCGCCGTTTACACTCAGGTTGCCGTCTTGTTCTTCGAGTACTGCCCCTGCTTCGAGCTCTACCAGCACGACACTGCTAGTCGCCGGGATAGTGATGGTCGTTTCGCCGGACTCGGCTTTGGCCAAATACGAGTGCGTAAGCACATCATAGAGATCGACGGCATCTTCTGAGGTATGTGTGTAATTCACAGTCACTTCTTCAGGAAATGGGTTATAGAGCAGCGAGAAAGGTGACATCGGAGTCGCACTCAGCTCATTCAGTTGAACCTTCACTACGCCTTCGACGTTCGTTGGGGACAAGCGATGCGCCATAACACCGATGTGGGCCCCGCTATAGAGCGAGAAATCGGTTTCTGCCCAGTCATGGATGGTCGGGTCGCCGCCGAACCAGGGCGTGTTACCCTGATAGCTGTTGATGACGCCTTCGTAAGGCAAGAGCGTCTTGATCTCCTCAGCGACGCCTTGATCCAGATAAGACGTTGATTGACGCTTCTCATCGGTGTGCTCGCTGAAGAAATTCAAGCTGTTCCGGGTCACTCTCAGGACCAGATCGCCGATCACATTGGCGTATTCAGGTGCATATTTCACCGCGGGAATGACCGCATTCAGGCCGGCGAAAGTATTCATAGAGAAAGCGTAACCGCCTCGGTCGGTCGTAGCACCAAAGGTGCCGGACATGTCATAGTCACCCCATTGCTTACTGATTACACCCCAGCCGCCACGCGGGATGGAGGCACCATCGAAGACGCGGCCGAATGACTTCACCATGTCATAGTCTTTTTGTTCAAGGGCATTGAACTTGGCGTTCAGGTAAGGGCCATAGTATTGGAGAATTTCATACTGAGGGCCACCGAAAAAGCTTTCGATATAGTCCAGAGCGCGGATTAAAGCGTCTTTGTAGCGCTCCTCTCCGGTCAGGCTGTAGCCCAGGTCCATCAGCACGGCGATGCCGGTTGCAGAGTCCGGCTCCTGCCAGATCTGATTCTGATAAGGCTCCATGGCCAAAAAGTCGAATCCTGTGTAATTAAAGTCGGCTTCACCATCCGCAGGCGCCATGATCTCGAGTGCTTTGTACCAACTTTCAATTGTCGTCAAAGCTCGCTCACGCAGCTCGGTTTCTTCCGGATAAAGCAAAGAGGTCTGGACATACAGGATGGATGGATAGATCTGGTACCACATGGAGGTACCGGCGGAAGTGCCATTCAGATTGTTCAACACAGTCTGTTCGTTCTCAAGAAAATAAGGTAGGAGCTGCTCGACATAATTCTGACCATTCTGATCCGATTTATCGATCCCGATCAGGCTCGCACTGAGCACCGAGGCAATCGTCGTGACTGCCTCCTGACCACCGGATGTTCCTTGGCGATGGTCGCCTACATAAGCTGCCAGACCGAATGTATCGTAAGTTTCATCCTCCCAAATCAGAGGGAGATAATCACCTTCAGCAGTGGGGTCGAACAGTAAGCTGTCCAGTTCACGGGCATGCTCGGTGTAGTCGTAATAGCGGTAGGTTTGTGGGTCCAGCGGAGGGAATTTATAGATGCGGCTCAATGATAGAGCTTCCGGGGGATCTACTGTATCCGTAGGATCTACCGATTCAGTAGGGGCAACGCTCACCTCTGTTGTTTCGGCGATAGTTGTTGCCGGCGAGGTTTCTACTTCGCTCACTGAGGTTGTGGGTTCAGCCCGGCAGGCTGCCGCCCCTAAGGCGGCAGCCACTAACAGGCTTAACAGAGTTTTATACTGTTTCATTGTGCTTCTCCAGCTCAATTCGGATCCGGTTTATTCCTGATTGAAGATCCGTGCGGAGGCGACTTCTACTGTGGCTTCAGGTCCGCCGGCTGCCATGAACCAGATATGACCTGTAATCTCTTCACCATAGAGGTCAATAATGTCTTGACCCAGCTTCTCGGTGATGTCTACACCGGCGTAGTTGTTGTGTTTGAAGTTGTTATCTTCGGCCAAATAGAAGCCCCAGGCGTGGTCTTCGATCTTCGGATCGGAAGGCAGGAATTTCGCGCCCCATTTGAAGGGATCTGCGTTCTCTTTGATCTGAATGAGGAGCATAGGATTCTTGGTGAGGTCAATAGTGATCTCCTCAGACTGAACGCCGCCCCAACCGTCGGCTGCTGCTTTGACGATCGCTGCGCCGTCACCGGCTTCGACGGAGCCCTGACCGCCACCATCTTCGGACGGAGTAGCCATCGGTTCATAAGCGGCGATATCATCTGCTGTTGCCGACCAGACATAGAAGTCATCGGCTTTATCCGCCTGGTTGAACATCTTTACGGATGCCACTTCAACTGTAGCTTCAGGTCCACCGGCCGCCATCAGCCAGATATGCCCTTTAATTTCTTCACCGTAAAGATCAATGACATCCTGGCCCAGTTTAGCGGCGATGTCTGCTGTCGCGTAGTTGTTGTGTTTGAAGTTGTTATCTTCGGCGAGATAGAAACCCCAAGCGTGGTCCTCAATCATGGGTTCGCTGGGAACGAATTTCGCGCCCCACTTAAAGGGATCGGCATTCTCCTTGATCTGGATGAGGATCATGGGTTCCTGGCTCAAGTCGAGTGTAATCTCTTCAGACTGCACACCGCCCCAGCCATCGGCTGCTGCTTTGACTATCGCAGCGCCATCACCAGCTTCAACGGTACCCTGACCGCCGCCATCTTCTGAAGGTGTCGCCATGGTCTCCCATCCGGCGATGTCTTCTGCGGTCTGTTCCCAGAAATAGAGCTCGCCGCTGGGTGCTTCGGGATCTGTGGCTTCGGGTTCTGTACCTTCCGGTTCAGTCCCAGTGACTTCAGGTGCTTCAGTTGTGCCGGCGGGGGTGTCCGTCGGTGCGTCGGTCGGATCTCCCGGGGCTTCGGTTACGGGATCTGTACCCGCGGGTGCTTGCGTTGTGGTCGGTGTTGTATTGCAGGCGGCAGCTGATAACAACAAAGCTGCAGACAGGGCAAGACCGATGAATCTCTTCTTTAACATACGTTTACTCTCCTTTTGTTCTGTATTGCTTCTAGACAGGTTTGCGGCCGGGGATACCGGCAGGTGGCTGTCTTAATGCCGTATTTTGGCCGGATACATCAACCCTTGATGCCGCCGACTCTGATCCCATCCACAAAGTATCTTTGTAGGAATAGGAATAGGACAAAGATCGGGATGAGGACCAGTACGGAGGCTGCCATCAGGGGCCCCCACAATGTCTCGCCCGTCATGTTGCTGAACGAGGCCAAACCTAACTGAACCGTATACTTACGCTCATCATTGATGTAAATCAGCTGGCCCAGCAGATCGTTCCATGTCCCCATGAAAGACCAGATTCCGATCGTTACTAAGGCGGCCTTACTGATCGGCAGGAATAGCCGGGTGAAGACCTGCAGGCGGTTGGCGCCATCTATGAACATGGCTTCTTCGAGTTCTTTCGGGTGCGTGGAGAAATACATTCTCAGGAAGAAGATGAAGGATGCTGAACCGAAATAGGCCGGGAGGATCAGCGGTACATAACTGTCCGAGAAACCGACGGCGGACCACATGATGAAGGTCGGTATCATAGTGACTTCGTAAGGCAGCATCATGGTGGCTAAGAGGATAGAGAAGATTGTCTTCTTGAACTTGAATTCAAAACGCGCGAATCCATAAGCAACGAGCGCGGACATGATGACTTCACCGAAGATCTTCAGCGCAGCGATGATGGTTGTGTTGAGCATATAACGCGGCACAGGCATGATCTCGTTTGCCCGCTGATAGTTGCCGGTAAAGGGTCTTGCAGGTAACCAGCGAATGGGGTACGTGAAAATTTCGTTATCCGTCTTGAATGAAGTGCTGAGCATCCAGTAGAACGGCAGCACCAGGACGATCGTAGCTACGAGATAGAAAAGGTAACGCGGGATTTTGGCCGGTAAACTTTGCTGCATATGCTACTCCTCACTATAAACCCAGAACTTGCTGGTGAAATTGACGAAAAATGTCAGGCCCAAAATAATCACGAACAGGATCCAGGCCAGCGCGGTAGCATAGCCCATCTCGTAGAAACTGAAAGCCCTCTTATATAGGTAAACCATATAGAAGGTGCCTTCTTCCCCAGCGCCCTCCATAATGTAGGCGTCCGAGAATTTACGGAAAGCGCCGATGAGACCCATGATCATGTTGTAGAAAATGATCGGGGTGAGCAGCGGCAGGGTGATCTTCCAACTTCTCTGGAAATAGTTGGCGCCATCCAACTTCGCGGATTCGTAGAGTTCGGGCGGGACATCCTTCAAGGCGGCGAGATAGGTTAGATAACCTGCCCCGGCACCCCAGGCGGCCATCACCCAATAGGACGGGAGCACCCAGGGCGGCGAATAAAGCCAATCGGGTCCTTCCACACCAATGATGTTCAGTAATGAGTTCAGGAGACCGAATTGCGGTTCGAGAATCCATTTGAATACGATAGCCACCGAAACGCCGGAGACAATGGCCGGCAGATAGAAGACAACGCGGAACACATTGACCGTCTTCGACTGATAGTTCAGGCTGACAGCTACAACTACTGCGATCGCAATTGTCATAGGGATCGCGATGATCGCATAGCGAACGGTAACGGATAAGGCGTTATAAAATTGAGGATCCTGGAAGATGTACTTGAAGTTTTCGATGCCGATGAAATAGGCGTCTCCCAGGATACTCCAGTCGGTCAGAGAAATGTACACGGCGGCCAGCATGGGAAAGAGTGTAAATATGAGGAAGCCGAGGACCCAGGGCAGCACGAAGAAGAAACCGCGATTCTCCTGTGCCCAGGATTTTTTCTTTTTCTTCTGCAGTGCATTCATGACCATTACCTCCGTCTGCTGATGATCTGACGACTATTCTCTGCGATGGTACGTGCTGCTTCCTGATAATCGAAGTTAGCCGGATCGCTGAGTAGCGGATTGTAAAGTCTCAGCCAGAGCATGTCATTGATCTCATTCCATTCAGGAATGTAGTAAGCGGAACGCGCATGATTCAAGCTATGCTGGATTGTCGGGAGAGCGGGCTCTTTCAGCGGATCGATGTCCTTTACGGTGTCGACTGTCCCTTCCACAGGCGGTGCAATCTTCCAATCGAAGAACTTTTCTGTGAGCGCTTCCAGAACCGCGAAAGCCTGAGCATCGCCTTCCAGATCTTTCTTTATTACTGTAGAAGCGGTCCAGTCAAAGGCAGAAGCGGTGCCGTCTGCGCCAACCGGCATGGGAGCATAACCGATCTCAAACTGCTCTTCATCCGGCAGATCCTGGATCTTCTTCTCGAAGTTATCCTGGATACCACCCATGAACATGGCGGCACGCTGTTTCTCGAACCAGACATTGTTGGATCCGAAACTGCCGACTTCCTGATAACGCGGGGTCACCTGAGCGACGAGAATTTCATGTAAGAGATCAAGTCCGGCAAGAGATTCGGGCGAATCCAGCAGAATTTCCGTACCGTCCTCGGCAATAATGTCGCCGCCGCCGGCCCAGATGAAGGTTTCGATATTTGGCCATCCGTCAACGATATAGCCGTATTGTCGGTAGGTATTCCCCAGGCTATCCTGCTGGTCTTTGGTCAACTGCTTGGCCGTCTCAAGGAATTCCTGCCAAGTCCAGTCCGCTTCAGGATCCGGGTAAGTTACGCCCGCATCATCGAAGAGATCCTTGTTGTAATAAATCATCAAAGGATTGGCGATCCACGGTACACCGAAAAGTTTCTCTTCATAGGTAGCCGACTGTAAGACGCCCGGATAATAGGTGTCTGCGCCGATTGTTTCACTTCCTCTGAAGTGCTCTGTAACATCAGCAATGGCATTCATATTCGCATAGCGGGGAATCAGCTCCTGGGTCAACCAGAAGAAATCCGGTGTAGTTCTGGCAGCGATTTTGGTGGCGAGCTTGATGTAATAGTCTGAAGGATAGGATTCAATACTAATGGTATAGCCACCCTCAGACTCACTGTTGACTTCATCGACGATGGCTTGAAGCTCAGACAGCTCTGCTCCGGCAGCCCAGGTGCCGAAGACATAATCTCTATGCTCTCCCGGTGTTTGCTGCTGATCTGTGACACCGGCAGTCCCGTTACCTGTGGAAGCCGGCGGATCTTCAGATGGGCCGCAGGCCAAAGTCAGGAGCATCGTTCCTGCTAACACCAGGGCAAGTAATGCGCTTCTTTTCTTCATATTTCTTTCTCCTCTGTTTGTTCAGAACTGTTTTCCAGTTCTGCTTTGATGGATTCAACTAGTTTCTTGATATCAACACTTGCTTGACAACAGCTGGTATCGGATGCGCCGTAGTAGATTTCGAGCGTGTCCTCGTTCAGGATCAAGCCCGTGGGGAAAATGACGTTCTCGAAGAAACCTTCATTCTCGTATGCCGCTTCCGGAACCATCAGGGGTTCAGAACTTCGCCAAATAACCCGTTCCGGATCTTCCGGATCCAACACGACTGCGCCCACTCGGTAGACATGATCTTCCGTCGCCCCGTGATAGAAAAGCAGCCAGCCAATCTCTGTCCTAAGCGGTTGTGGTCCGGCTCCAATCCTTCCACCCTCCCAGTCGAATGCCGGTTCCAGCAAGACGCTGTGCATACCCCAGTGGCGGAGATCCGGTGATGTAGCCAGCCACATCTCCGGCACAGCAACACCCGCAGGTGAAGGCCGATGGATCATGTAGTATTGTCCATTTATACGTTCAGGGAAAATAACCGCATCCTTATTATTCGGTGGGAGAATTGTTCCCTCACTTCTAAACGTCTCAAAGTCCGTAGTCGACTTCAGAATGACAGCCACCCCATGCCGAGAGACACCAACATAGTCGATGTAAATCCGACCATCGATCAGGCTAATTCGGGGATCTTCAATCCCGAACTCTTCTTCACGGCACTCCGGCTTGAGGATCGGTTTATCCGATAGCGTGATTTCTCCGGTAGGTGAGATCACGGCCAAATAGAAAACAGAAATCGAAGTCAGCAGCATTCTTCCCTGATAAAAAAAGAAACGGGCTTCATACGAATCCAAATCCGACTTCTTATAAAGTTCTGTTTCAAGCTGATCCGTGTGCGGATTGTAGCGGAGCGCCTGCAGATATTCCGGATCAGCAGCCTCAGCCGGCGCAATAGCGACACGCACCAGGAGATACGTCTTACCCTGCCACTGAACCGCGGCAGGATTGAAAGCGCCCAACACCTTATAACCTGATTCGACAGGAATCATGTCAGG
>CAZJTS010000054.1:0-1138 GCA_964548975.1 uncultured Fastidiosipila sp. | reverse complement strand
CCAATCGAACAACCTGTAGAGAAGCCCGATCCCAATAGGCTGTTGCATTGCCCCAAAAAGCCAATCGAACAACCTGTAGAGAAGCCCGAAGCCCGAACACCCAGCCCCTACCTCACTCCAACCAATCCCTCGCCCGCTCAACCGCGCGCTGCCAGTTGCGTTTCAGATGCGCCCGGTCCTCCTCAGAGATTTTCGGACGGAAGAAACTCCTGTCCTGCGTCAAACCCTGAAGGCTCGCTTCGTCTTCCCAGAAACCGCTCAGCAGACCGGCCAGATAGGCGGCGCCGAGGACGGTCGTTTCCGTGTTGGCGCTTCGTTCGATAGCGACATTGCTGATATCCGCCTGAAACTGCATCAGGAAATCATTGCGGGAGGCGCCGCCGTCGACTTTGAGGGTGGTCACAGAATCGGGGACCGCCTCACGCATCGTATGCAGAATGTCCTCAATCTGATAGGCAATGGATTCCAGCGTTGCTCGGACGACATGCGCACGGGAGCTGTCCTGGGTCAGGCCGATGAGGAGGCCACGCGCATAGGAATCCCAGTGCGGGGCGCCGAGGCCGGAGAAGGCCGGTACCATGTAGCAGCCACCGTTGTCAGGCACGGATTTGGCCAAAGCTTCCGAAGCCGCTGCCGTCTCGATGATCTGGAGCTTGTCGCGGAGCCACTGGATTGCGGCGCCGGCGATAAAAACCGAGCCCTCGAGCGCATAGGTCGTGGCCCCTCCCCGACGCCAGGCGACGGTGGACACGAGGCCGTGCTCGCTGCGGATCAATTCCTCACCGGTATTGACGAGGAGGAAGCCCCCGGTGCCGTAGGTGTTTTTGCTGCTGCCGGGTTCGAAGCAGAGCTGGCCAAAAAGCGCGGCCTGCTGATCACCCAGGGCGGGTGCGAGCGGAATGGGAGCGCCGAAGAGTTCGCAGTCGCCGCTGAAGCGGTCGTGTTCCACGATTTCGGGGAGGATCGCCCGGGGAATGTCGAACAAGTCCAGTAGCCAATCGTCCCAGTCTGCGGTTTCGAGATTGTACAGCATAGTGCGGGATGCATTGCTGTGATCGGTGGCGTGGACTTTGCCGCCGGTCAGATTCCAGGTCAGCCAGCAGTCGACGGTGCCGAAGCAGAGCTCGCCTCGCTCGGC
>CAZJTS010000053.1:0-11585 GCA_964548975.1 uncultured Fastidiosipila sp. | reverse complement strand
TCCGAGGTCGTTACTGTCGGCTCTTCCGTCGTTGCTTGAGTCGTCGTTACCTCAGTTGTAGGCTCCTCAGCAGTTGCTTCAGACGTGGTTTCCTCTACTGTCGTACCATTTGTGGGCGCGTCCGTCGGGGCAAGTGTCGTTTCATTCGTATTTCCGCCACATGCGGCTAATGTCAAGGTCATTACTGTGGCCAAAGCCAACGCAATTATTTTTTTCATAAACTCGTATCTCCTTTGATTTTATGGCTTAAAGCATGGGTAAAGTTTAGCAAGATCCTTTTGACTATGTAGGCGGGAATAAAACAGACTCTGACATTTTTGCCATTCTGAACGTAAAAAGCGCTGTCCTTAGGCGCTTCACAGGCAAGTTTGTCGGCGAGTTTTGGCCGGATGATGAACAATTTGCAACTAAAAAACCCCTCAACATCGCTGCTAAGGGGTCAGTTTCAGAGCTGAATAAGATTACTTCTGGGAGAGCTTGATCATAGGTGCGGGTTCAACGCCTCTGGCGCGCTCAACAGCGGACACGACGAAGATCACGATCAGGGCGACGATACCACCCGGAACGATTGCACTGAGGCCAAAGGGCACCTTCAGAGCAAACTGCCAGATCGCGGCGACGGCGGTACCTGCGAGGATGCCGATGAAGCCACCGTTTCTCGTAACGTTCTTGGAGAAGAGACCGGTGACGAACGCTGCGAAGGGACCTGCGGAACGCAGTGCGAAAGCGGACATCATGACGGTGATGATGTTGGAGCCGGACAGGGCAATCGTCATACCGACCAGGCCAACCACAACCATGGCAATTCTGGACACCATGACTTCTGTTTTGTCATTTCGCTCATTCTTCTTGATATAAGGCACATACACGTCATTGACGAACATGGTCGCCGTTCCGATCATATTACCGGAGGCAGAAGAGATCGTAGCCGCAACAACACCTGAGAGAACCAGACCGGTGACTAAACCGGGGGCAAAGTTCAGAGCGGACTGAGCAAGCGCAGTATTCTGAGATTGTGCCATGAAGTCAGGCAGGAAGGTGTAAGCAGCCAGACCGATCAGGGCGGGAATCATGGCGAACGCGCCGGAGATAATACCTGCCAGAACGGAGCCGGTCGTTGCTGTTTTGCTGTCTTTAGCCGAAGCATAAGTCTGGACGATTTCCTGACCGGTTGGGAAGGTCATTGAGTACATAGCGATGTAGCCCAGGATGGCCGGCAGACCGACTTTGAAGAAGCTGAGCAGATTTGCATTTTGGCCTGCGTTATCACCCGCGGTATAGGTCATCTCGCGTGCTCTGGCAAAGAGGTTGCCGAAGCCACCGACGGTATCACTGTTGACGATGAAGAACATCGCTACCAGCATGCCGATAACAATCGTAAACACGTGCAGCATATTGGCGGAGGCGACGGAGACCAGGCCACCGACCATGGTATAGAGGATGACAACAGCGGTAGTGATTATAACTGCGGTTCTGAAATCAAAGCCGGTCAGGGCATTGATAATCGAAGCTGTAGCAATAATCTGTGCACCGGTTGCCATGAACAGCGCAACGATCTGGACGATCGCGGTAAAGAGATGGGACGGTTTACCGAAGCGCATACCGATGATCTGCGGCACGGTGTTCGCTGAGGAACGGCGGAAATACGAGGCGACGAAAGATACGATTACGAAACCGATACCGGCAGCGATTACATACCAAGCGGACGACAGACCATCACGATAGATGTTCTGAGCGATACCGATTGTCGATGCGCCACCCGTGTTGGCTGCGAACAGTGTGCCTGCGAGGGCGAGAACGCCGAGAGATTTGCCTGCCATCAGGAAGTCTTCATTGCTCTGTGTTGCTGACATTCTTTTCTTCTTGGCAGAAGAGATCAATCCGATGGCGACGGTTAGCGCCATGTAGATCAGAATGACTACTAATGCTGTAGTTTGCTTACTATCCATATTAAGTGGACCCCTTTCAAATTCGAAAAATTTATTTTGTGGAGCGGGGCAGCTTTCCTGCCCCTACTCCAAATGGGAACATTAACGTTTCTGGAAACGCAGGACTTTACCTGCTTTTTGCGGTGTGGACTTACCATTGTCGATCAGGATTTTGCCGTTGACGATGGAGTAGTCAATGCCCTTAGCGAACTGCTTCGGCTCGGTGTAGTCACCCATGTCACGCACTTCTTCAGGATCAATGACAAGTACATCAGCTGCCAGACCGTCTTTGATATAGCCTCTGTCAGTGAGTCCGAGCATATCGGCGGATTTACCGGTCATCTTGTGGATCGCTGTCTCGATCGGGAAGATTTCCTCATCGCGTGTGTATTTACCCAGGACGCGAGCGAAAGCACCGTAGAGACGCGGATGCGGCTTAGTACCGATAATACCGTCGGTGCAGACGTTCTGCTCGGGACGGCTCATGAAGAGTTTGACATGCTCTTCGGTACCGTAGAAGTCGACGAGGCCAACGATATTCTCTTCATCGCGGATCAGGTCGAAGATGGCGTCAAGCGGTTCCTTGCCGGTTGCTTCACCGAGTTCGACCAGGTTCATACCGACATACTTCTCGGACGCTTCGTTCTTCACGAAGGTGATAAAGATGCCTTCCAGTCCGGCGAAATCAACGAAGTTATCCCAACCGTCGATCCCATTCCAGATATCTTCTTTCATCTTCTCGCGAAGTTCATTGTCATGGAGACGCTCGAGGAGTTTTTCTGTACCGCCGTCATGAACCCAGGGCGGAAGGATAACGCTCATCATCGTGGAGCCGGCGACGTAAGGATACTGGTCGAAGGAGACGATCATGCCCTCGGCTTTGGCCTCATCGAGTTTCTCCAGTACTTTCGGAACCTTATCCCAGTTCTTCTTGCCGCAGCACTTGAAGTGGGAGAAGTGTACCCGACAGCCGGAATCACGACCGATCGTGAGGATTTCGTCCATGGACTCAAGAATTGAGTCAGCTTCGGAACGCTGATGCGTAACGAATACAGCGCCGTTGTCTTTCAGCACTTTGCCCAGAGAAATGAACTCGTCGATATCCGCATAGACACAGGGCGGGTAGATCATACCTGTACTCATGCCAAAAGCGCCGGCGTCGATCGCCTTCTGGAGCTCCTGATCCATCTTCTTCTGCTCTTCCTCGGTAGGTTTACGGTTATCGAGACCCATCGCAACCATACGCAGGTTGCCGTGAGGGGCCAGATACACCATGTTCGGACCGAGATCGAGTGTCTCGATGTGCTTCAGGTAGTCTGCGACGGTTTCCCAGTTCCAGTCGATATCCCACTGGCCTTCGAGTCCGGCCATGGCTTTCTTCCAGGGCGCGAGCGTTTCGGGGCTGACCGGCGCCGGACCCATGCCGTCCTGGGCCAGAACTTCTGTCGTGATGCCCTGGAAAACCTTGGGCAGGAGTTCAGGCTCGACATTCAGCATGATCGAGGAATGTGAATGGGTATCGATGAAACCCGGAGTCACATATTTACCCTCGGCGTCAATGACGCGCTCAGCTTCGACTTCGCCCTCGACGATGGCAATTGTTTCACCGTCAATGGCGACATTGCCTTTGTAAGGCTTTTCGCCTGTTCCATCGACAATCAGACCGTTCTTAATTAATAGACTGTACATAATTCCTCCTTCTAGAGATGATTTACTTAAGCAGCGCTTTCATTGCCGCCTGATAGGATGTGACGACTTTGTTCAGCTGTTCAATTTCAATGTACTCATTGATTGTGTGTGCCAGATTCTCTTGTGAGGGGCCGAGGCCAAATGTCTTGATCCCTGCCTCACCGGCGTAATGGCTGCCATTGGTGCAGAAGTTGTACTGAGTGATCTCCGGATCCATCCCGGCAGCGTTCAGCTCAGTCATGAGATCTTTTACCCAGGGCTCTTCCTTGTCGAAAAGCCAGCCCGGGAAGAAACGTTCGCCGTGGATCTTCTCGCCGGTAAAACAGACTTCTTCGGCTTCGGCATAGCTGACTTTGGCCTTCAGCTCATCGTCCTCGCCCATCATCCGCTCGACCAGCTCTCTCAGCGGCCGGATAACGGATTCAAGGGTTTCACCGACGAGAAGACGACGGTCGTATGTCGCGACGCAGTACTCGGGTACAACACTGGCGCCGGGATACGGACTGGATTTGATGTCGGTGAGCTCGAGGATACCCTTGCCCAGGACTTCATGCTCGGTCGGCTGGAGCTTACGGATCTCTTCGATGATGCGGCAGATTTTGTAGACGGCGTTGATGCCTTTCTCGGGGTTGGCGGAGTGGGCAGGTTTCCCGAAAACTTCGAGTTTGATTTCGCCTCTACCTCTTTGGCCAATCTTGACATTGGCCTGAGAGGCCTCACCGATAACAACATAATCGGGCTTGACTCTAGCAGAGATCTCACGCGCAGCCACACCTTCGAAGCACTCTTCGTGGACGACGCCGGCGACATAGATCTCACCGGGGAAATCGCCATTGGTCTGATCTCTATAGGCGGTAGCGGCGACGGCCATCGCGGCGATTGCGCCCTTCATGTCCGAGGCACCGCGGCCGTAAATCTTGCCATCGTGAATCTCGGCAGCGAATGGCGGATAGTCCCAGTCGGACTCATTTCCGACGGGCACGGTGTCCATGTGGCCATCGAAAAGGATCTTGGGGCCGGGTTTGGAGCCTTTGATACAACCGATGGTGTTGCCGTACTTGTCAACGATAACGTCATCGTAATTGTTGTCCTTGAAGTACTGTTGCAGCACATCGGAGACACCCTTCTCCTGGCCGGAGTAACTCTGCTGCTGAATCAGCGCTTGGGTCAGTTGGACCACGGCCTGTTCTGTGTTTCTTTCACTCATGATTAGTCCTCGCTTTCTGCTCTAACGCTCGGGTACTTCCCATCCCAGACAATGTCCAGGTAGTGCTTTCGATCTGTATCTCCTTCAGTGCTGATGAAAAGCAGCACGGAGGATTCATCTATCTTCAAGGTGTCCTTGAATTCTTGGTAAGCGCTGTCTTCCAGGACTTTGACCATGACACCGAAGGGTGCGGCACCGCTCTCTCCGGAAATGATCTTCTTGTCATCGCCCAGAGGATTGCCCAGCACGCGCATACCGTGAGCCGCCAGGTAGTCCGGCGCTGACATGTAGTAATCAGCGTAATCGAAGAGGACTTCGAGGCCGACGGTGTTCGGTTCGCCGCAGGCAAGACCGGCCATAATCGTGTGGTAATTGCCACCGATCAGGACGCGCTCACCGGCCAAAGCCGACTCATAGATACAAGCAACGGTCGAGGGCTCCACTATGGTGATGATCGGTTTCTGATCACCTTGATAGATATTCGAGAAATACCCCGTGGCTGCGGCTGCCAGTGAGCCGACGCCCGCCTGCAGGAAAATATGGGTCGGCTTGCTGTCGAGCTTCCGCAGTTCTTCTGCGATCTCGAAGCTCATGGTCATGTAGCCTTGCATAATCCAGCGCGGAATATCTTCGTAGCCGTCCCAGGCGGTGTCCTGAACCATGATGTAGCCTTTTTCTTCGGCCAGCTCATTCGCCATGCGGACGCATTCATCGTAGTTGGCATCCTGGATAGTGACGTCAGCACCCAGATTACGGATATTGACGGCACGCTCTTCTGCGGTACCTGCCGGCATATAGACGATGCTCTTCTGCTTCAGCTGATTGGCTGTCCACGCAACACCTCTGCCGTGATTACCGTCGGTTGCGGTGATGAATGTGACCTCACCCAGTTTCTCGCGGATTTCATCGGACACTAAGCGTTCGAAGGAAAGTTCGCTCAAGGGGATACCCAGCTTCTCGGCAACGACTTCACCGATGGCGTAGGAACCGCCGAGCACTTTGAAGGCGTTGAGGCCAAAACGGTAGGATTCGTCCTTGACGTAGATTTCTTGGACATCCAGTTCTTTGGCCAAATTAGTCAGTGAAACCAAAGGTGTATTCTCATACATCGGGAAACTGGCGTGGTAATCGTGGATGGTCTTGGCTACGTCTTCGTTGAGGAATGAGATATCGTAAGCACCACGTTCTCTATTCTGTAAAGTAGTAATCTTCAAATCTTGGATCATTCTGTACTCCCTAATCTCAAAGTCAGCGGTTTATTCAGCGGATGCGATCGCTTCGATCTCGACCAAAGCGTCTTTCGGCAGGCGAGCCACTTCAACGGCAGAGCGCGCCGGGAACTGGCCGTCCTCAAAGAATTCTGCGTAAACGCCGTTCATCGCAGCGAAATTATTCATATCGCTCAGAAAAACCGTTGTCTTTATGACGCGGTCCATGCCGCTTCCGGCTTCCTCAAGAATGCTCCTGACATTTTCCAGGGACTGTCTGGTCTGTTCTTCGATAGATTCCGGCATCTCTCCGGTGGCGACATTGATAGGCAATTGGCCCGAGGTATAGACAAGTCCGTTGATGTTAACGCCTTGTACGTAGGGGCCGATCGCAGCAGGTGCTTTCTCTGTGTTAATAACTTTTCTCATGGTGCAACACTCCTTTGCGAATTATTCGAGACTATTTTATTACTATAATAAATATTTGTCAACGCTTTTGGTAGATTTGTTAGATCAGACAATTCAGTAGCGCTTAAATTATTAAAAATACACAAAGTTCGCCCGAGAAAATTCTCACATGCGATAATTATTTTTCTTCACCCTTGAGAAATACTTATTTTCCGGCCGGATTTGTGCTAAAATAATAATAAATGATAAGAAATTCTTGCATGTAAAGGTACTACGTGATATAAATGAAGGCAATTTTAGCAGCCGGATAAGGAGCCACAGAACTATGAAACTCGAAGATCAGATGATCATGAATCAATATATAAAAATCACCGAATTCATGGGCCGTCTATTGGGCCGTGACTATGAGATCGTCCTCCATGATTTGGCCGATAAGGACCACTCCATCGTCGCCATCGCCAATAACTACATCAGCGGGCGGCAGGTCGGGGGTCCCCTGACGAATGTGGCCTTGCAAATAATCTCTGATAAGAGCTACATGACGCATGACTTCCGCGCCCATTACAGCGGCGTCTCGAAGGACGGCAAGCGTCTGGCCTCCTCTACGATGTTCATCAAGAACAGCAGCAACGAACTCATCGGCCTGCTCTGTGTGAATTTCGATGACAGCAGATATCAGGAACTGAGTGAGAAACTTGTGGCATTGCGTCACGTCGATCCTTATATCGACAGCAATTTTCAGTTTGATGAAGAACTGGTCAATCCTCAGCCTACGGTTCCGCAGCCGTTAGTGACATTCCAGGAAGAGCCGGTCGAGACCTTCTACAATTCCACGGACGATGTGACGAAGGAAGTGGCGAAGCAGGCGATGATGGACCTGGGCATCGCCTCGGATCGCCTGACCACCGATGAGAAGATTGCCATCGTCGATAAGATGAACAGTCGAGGCGCCTTCCTCTTGAAGGGTGCGGTGAAGGATGCCGCCGAAGTCCTGGATTGTTCTCAGGCTACGATCTACCGCTATCTGGCAGAACTGCGCGATCGAGGCAGTGACGCTCACAAACTCGCTTAATTCAATAAACCCCGGTGCGAAGCCGGGGTTTATTTTAGTTAGCCAGGATCTCCAGGATCTCCTTTTTATAGTCCAGGAATTCCGGTTTGAGGTTGAAATCCTTCTTTCGCCGGTGGGCCGGATCGATGGTGAGGATCGTCCGGATCGACTGGGCGGACGGCTGGAGGATTGCGATACGGTCAGAAAGTCGGATCGCTTCGTCGATATCGTGGGTGATGAAGATCGTGGAGAGATCCAGCTCCTGCATCATGTCCAGATACCAGCCTTGGACGAGGTCCTTGGTCATCGCGTCGAGCGCGGAGAAGGGTTCATCGAGTAGGGCAACTTCTGAAGAGAACAGATAGGTTCTTAAGAAAGCCGCACGCTGCGACATCCCGCCCGAGAGCTTTGCGGGGTAGAGATGCTCGGATCCGTCGAGGCCGAAACGCGGGATCAGAGGCAGGGCTTTGGCCCTAGCCTCCGCCCGGCTCGCCCCGCGTATGCGCAAAGGAATGCTGACATTGTCCAGCACGGTCAGATGGGGCAGAAGCAGATCCTTCTGGAGCATGTAGGCCACGTGACCGCGCTCGCCGGTGATTGCCTGGCCCTTCAAATAGACTTCGCCCTCGTCCGGCGCCAGAAGCCCCGCAATGATATTGAAGAGCGTGGATTTGCCGCTACCGCTGATCCCGAGGAGCGAAATAATCTCACCACGATAGAGCGCCAGGTCGAGGCCGGTCAGCACCTGCCGATCGTCAAAGGCCTTGCTGATGTTCCTAACCTCAAGGATCGGCTCAGTTTCCGGGTAGGTAGTCATTGGTAAATCCTGTCCCCGCGGGAATCTCCACTTCGATCAGATCATTCTCCCAGAGCCAGCCGTAGAAACCATCCCAGCGCTCCTGATCCATGTAGCCCCACCGGGGCGCATCGGCAATGTAGTGATCTGCCAACCAGATCTGACTGGCTTTCACGAGTTCGCTGTCGAGACCGGGGGCCGCGTCGACCAGAATGGCAGCCGCTTCTTCAGGGTGCTCGATCGCATAGCGATAGCCTTTTTCCGTTGCGCGGAGGAAGGCCTTAATCTGCTCGGGATTCTCGGCCAGATAGTCATTACTTGTGATGAGGATGGGATTATAGAAATCGAAGGCGGGATTGATCTCGCCGAATTCCCAGAAGTTGATCTCGTGCCCGGCCTGCTCCAGCGCAATGCCGTCCCAAGCGTAGTAGATCCACACCGCGTCGACCTGCGTCTGCAAGGCCGCCTGGACATCAGTGACGGTGGAGGGGAAGAGCTCAACATCATCCCAATTACCGCCTTCATCTTCCACGACCTGCTTCATCATCGCCTGCTCAACCGGCAAGCCCCAGGTCGCATAGGTGTGGCCGGGTAACTTTCCGGCTGAGGTGATCCCTTTCTCTTTCAGCGAGACGATCCCGGACGTATTGTGGTTGATCAAGGTCGCGATAGCCGTCAGCGGCATCGGCTCATCGGACGAAAAAGCGGGTGCGAGAGAATCCTGAAAAGACACACCGACATCGGCACCGCCGGACGCAACCAGCAATGCCGCGCCGTCTTCAGGGGGACTCTGGATGTCCAGTTCTATGCCCTCCTCAGCGTAGTAGCCGAGTTCGGCAGCGACATAGATGCCGGTATGATTCGTGTTCGGGGTCCAGTCGAGCACGAAGGTCATTGCCTCGAGCTCTTGGGGAGCGGTTTCAGGAGATGTCTGCTCTGTGCCCGCTGCGGTTCCGGCTGCGGTGCCGGCGGGGTCGCTCGGCCCTCTACCGGTGGTTTCTGAGGTTTGGCAAGCGCTCAGCAACAAGCCGCTCGCGATAATTAGACTAAGTAGTTTTTTCATTATTTTCCTTCCTATTGCGCACCCGTTTCCAGGGCATAACGCGTTTCCTTACGATATCGAGGCCAAAAAGCAGGACAAGACTCAAAGCCGAAATCAAAAAGATAACTGCGAACATCTTGTCATACGAAAATGACTTCCGGACTTGGGTCATGTAGACACCGAGGCCTTTCGTGCCGCCCAGCCACTCCGCGATCACGGCGCCGACGACCGAGTAGGACGCCGAGACTTTCAGCGCGGCGAAGAAGCTCTCCATCGCCTGGGGCCACTTCACGTAGTAAAACAGCTGACTCTCTGACGCGCCCATGGCCTGGAGCAAGCGCAGCTGGTCGGGATCCGTCGCGCGGAAGCTCTCCAGCAAAGTCACCGTGATCGGGAAAAACGTGACTAGAAAGACGATCACGACTTTGGGCAAAATACCATAACCCATCCAGAGCACAAGCAAGGGGGCGACGGCGACGGTCGGCACGGTCTGAGAAAAGACCAGGAGCGGATAGAGCGCTTTTCTGAGTCCCGCCCAGCGATCCATGATCAGGGCGAAGAGAAAGCCCACGGCCACACCGGAGCCCAGACCCAGGGCCGCCTCCCAGAGCGTGATCCCGAGATTCTCCATCAGTAAGGGGAAATCTCGGATGAACGCCCGAACCACACGGAGCAGCGAAGGCAGCATAAACGAGGGTACGAGCCCGATAGCCGACACAAGCTGCCAGCCCAAGAGGATGGCAACAATCAGAGAGACGCTGTAGAGCCAGTCGTATTTACTGTTGGTGTTTCGTTGTTTTTTCATCGATCGTCAGTATCGGCTGGCCGGGTGAGTAAGAGATCTTCACGTAGGAATACACCTGATCTGCGCCTTCTTCGATGCAGATTTCATTGGCTCTCCGGATGATTTCGATCAGGTCGTCCCAGGGGCCTTCCACGCTGGTTTCGAATGCACCGACGTTGTAATGTAAACCGGTCTGACGGATATGTTCGATGACTTTGTCGACGATGCGGACGACGTCCCCGGTAGAGCCTTCGCCCTTGACTTTGGGCAAGACCTGAATGGCAATTGCGGAATGAATCATTGTACTACCTCCTCGTAGTGCCCATCCGAAGGAGATAAAAAATACCTCCGGCCGCAGTCTGGAGGTTCATACCATTATGAATCCCTAACGCCGGCATTATCCGAACAGGTTCAATGGGTTTATACGAGCCGAATCGTAAATCTCAGCCGGGTGATTTCCCAGCTCCCCTTATTTGTGTATATCTAAACTACACGTAAGTGTCCGCTTCGTCAATCGATTCGGATACACCTGACAGCAGAAAGCCCCGCCCAAAGCGTTGATAGCTTCGGGCGGGGCTCAATTATTCAGCGTGAACTGTAATTAATACATGTTGTTCGGATCGTGCGGATTCACGCGCGGGTTATGAAGCGGACGAGGATAACGGGTGTAATAATCTTCTTCGTTCAGGTTGAAGATGTCATTGACCTGGTTGTAATGCTCTTGATCTGCATCGACAACGACCAGGATATCACCCTGTCTCAGGTTCTCTTCATAGGTGCGGGCTTCTTCTTCGTCTACACCGAGGTTGACGAGAGCGCCGATCAGGCCACCCACAGCACCACCGGCCAAAACACCGCCGATTGCGCCGGCGATCGGGCCTGCGGCGACGATCGGTCCGATACCCGGGATTGCCAGAGCACCGAGGCCGAGCAGTAAGCCACCCAAACCACCGATAGCACCACCGGTAAGAGCGCCGGCTGCCGCACCGTCTGCGGTTTCTGTTGCTGTCTCATCCACTGTGGTTAAGTGTTCGAAACGCTCGGGATCCTTCGCTACGATCGAAATATCATCACGATCATACCCTGCTTCAAGTAAACGGACGACTGCTGAGTTCGCCTCTGATTCTGTCTTATAGACGCCTACGACTACATCGCGTGCCATGTGTGTACCTCCTAATGTACTTGTTCGTAATTGTCAGCTCCTTGGCTGATCTACGTATAAGCCTAAAGGACTTGTGGATTTGACGAAGTAACGGGCAAGTTCAAAGCCCCGATCTTATATGAATTAACGGTAAACGAAGAGAAAAGATATTTGAAGACAAAGAAAAACCCGTTCACAAGTGCGAGCGGGCGAATGGTTTTATTTATCGGCAGCAGACGAAACTACTTGTTCTTCCCGATCAAGGTCTTGATGTCATCGACACCGCAATTGATGCGTTGAACACTGACTTGTACGTCCTCGACATTACTCT
>CAZJTS010000052.1:1524-11602 GCA_964548975.1 uncultured Fastidiosipila sp. | reverse complement strand
ACCGCGGTCAAACTGCATACCTTCGACAACTTCGAGTTCTGTTGTCATGGTGTTGGATTCTTCAACGGTAATGACACCTTCAGAAGAAACTTTTTCAATCGCTTCAGCGATCAGGTCACCGACGACCTCGTCATTGGCCGAGATAGCCGCCACGCGAGCGATATCCTGATTCGAAGCCACCGGTACAGAAATCTGCTTGATCTCGTCGACAGCCACTTCAACAGCCATCTGAATGCCTTTACGCAGGAAAATCGGGTTAGCGCCGGCAGCGATATTCTTCAAGCCTTCACGGACGATGGCCTGAGCGAGCACGGTTGCGGTTGTTGTTCCGTCACCTGCTACATCATTGGTCTTCGTAGCCACTTCCTTGACCAGCTGAGCACCCATGTTCTCAGCTCTGTCTTCCAGTTCAATCTCACGAGCGATGGTCACACCGTCATTGGTGACCAGAGGTGCACCGTAACTCTTGTCCAGAATTACGTTTCTTCCTTTAGGGCCCAGTGTAATTTTGACTGTGTCCGCCAGTTTGTTTACACCGGCTTCGAGCGCCTTACGCGCCTTCTCTCCATGTACCAGTTCTTTAGCCATATAAATGTCTTCTCCTTAAATTATCGTAATTCTCTTAAGCTTCCACAACAGCCAGAACATCGCTCTGTTTCAGAATTGTGTACTCGACTTTATCGATCGTGACCTGAGTGCCTGCATACTTACTGATCAGTACCTGCTGGCCGACTTCGAGCTCCATGCTGACTTCCTTGCCTTCAACCACACCGCCCGGTCCGACAGCCACAACTTCGGCTACCTGCGGTTTCTCTTTGGCCGATTCGGGGATCACAAGTCCGCCTACGGTCTTCTCTTCGTTCTCCACCATTTTGATCACAACACGATCACCTAAAGGTTTAATGGTCATTACTATAACCTCCTGAATAATTATAAATTAGCACTCTACCATTGAGAGTGCCAACACAGTTCATGTTAAATTATTAGTCAGATAAAGTCAACAAGCCAAAGATACAGTTTCAACACAGATTTTTGACCTAAATATGAACAATCGCCGCTCTAACCTTCTAAGGTAGTTGTAGCGACGCTTTCCGGGACCACACTCGTCGCTTCCGGTTCAGTTACAGTCGGTGTACTTTCCGTAACGGGACTGCGATCTGCCCAACTTCCGACGATTTCAACAGATACAGAGACCAGGGGCTCGGTGACGTCCGGTTCCACTGTCGTGACGTTTGTCTCACCCACGACCATGGAGGGATCATTCTCCTGTGTCTGGAAGGTCTCGCCGGAGGCAATTGAACGGATGTCCTCACGAAGGTCCAGCTGGCCCTTGATAGCCCAGAGCAGCACGCCGACTATCGCCACGAGGGCCAGGGTGATCCCACTGCGCAGTAATAACTGATTGCGTTTGCGGCGCCTCACATAAGCCGACCGGGGATCACCGGCGACACGCTCGGACTTCTTCTGTGACGCTCTGGAATAGAGTTCTTCAGAAGACCGTCTTTGGCCGGAGCCAGCAAAATTTCTGTAGTCACCGCCGGGGGGCCGCTGCCAATTGACATCATCGACGTAGTCTTCCCCGTCAGGGAGCTGGGCAGCGTAGGATTCCGGCTCGACATCAGCAGGAATCTGATCCGGATCGCGGATATCTTCCCAGTCCGATGTGTTACGGCGTTTCATAGGTCTTCCTCCCCACCATATCCTTCAGGATTCTGACTTTGCCAGCGCCAACTGTCCTCGCACATTCTGTGGAGGTCGTGGACAGCGGACCAGTTGAGTTTGCTTTCGGCCAAAGTCGCGTCGGCGAAAACCTCGGCAACATCACCGGGTCTTCGATCTACTAATTTATAGGGAATTTCTACCTGGCTGGCCTCCTCGAACGCATGGACCAGCTCCAGGACTGAATAACCGTTCCCGGTACCCAGATTAATCGCGATGGTGCCCTGATGTTCAGCACTGTAATCCAGCGCCTTGACGTGCCCTGCTGCCAGGTCCCTCACGTGAATATAGTCTCTGACACCGGTGCCGTCCTTCGTGGGGTAGTCACTGCCGAAGACTTGGAGTTCGGCGAGTTTACCTACGGCGACCTGGGTAATGTAGGGCATGAGGTTATTGGGAATGCCTTTGGGATTCTCACCGATCCGACCGGATTCATGGGCGCCGATGGGATTGAAATAACGCAGGAGAACCACAGATAGGGATTCATCCGCATGCGCGGCATCTGTCAGGATCTGCTCATTCATCAGTTTCGTCCAGCCGTAAGGATTCGTGCATGACAGCGGCAAATCTTCGCTGAGAGGAGACTGATTATGCAGGCCATAGACTGTCGCCGATGAGCTGAAGACGATTCTGGAACAGTTGTTTTCTCTCATGACTTTGAGCAGGGCCAAAGTCGAGTTCAGATTACAGTCATAATACTCAAGCGGAATCCGGACCGACTCACCGACGGCTTTGAGCCCGGCGAAATGAATCACCGCTTCAATCGGCTGCTCATCGAAAATTTGCTGCAAAACAGTCTCATCTCGGACGTCCGCTTCGTAGAAAGGTATCTCCTCCCCGATAATGGCTTCGGTTCTGCTCAAAGCTTCACGTACCGAGTTGGACAGATTATCGATCACGCAAGCTTTGTAGCCTGCATCGTACAGTGCGATCAAGGTGTGTGTGCCGATATAGCCGGCACCGCCAGTTACCAGAATCATATTCGCCTCCGGATTCTTTTTTACAAGCTTATATTACATACTGCTATTCTACCCCTGGCATCAAGCAGGGGCAAACGGCCGCTTAGCCCTGATATTTGCTCTCGAGAATGGCACAGAGAGAGTCGCAGATTTCCGTTGCCTGCTCGATCGTTTCGGCTTCCACCATGACCCGGACCAGGGGTTCGGTTCCTGATGCTCTGAGCACAATGCGTCCGTTACCGTCCAGCTGATCGATCCATTCCTGTTCTTTGGCCAAAACCTCCGGATCCCTGGCCGCTTCCGCTTTCTGAGAATTCGGCACGGTGACCCCCCGCAGAATCTGCGGATAGTCCGAGATCACAGTCTCGATGTCTTTGAGGTCAAAATCCAGATCACTTAAAGCCTGAATCAGGGCGAGCGCCGTCAGGAGGCCGTCGCCGGTCGACTGGTGGTCCGCCAGAATAATATGGCCGGACTGTTCTCCGCCCAATGAGTAATTGGAGGCGAGCATCGCTTCCAGCACATAACGGTCACCGACCTGGGTCGTGGTGAGATTGATCTGATTTTGTTCAGCGAATCGATGGATGCCGAGATTGCTCATAACCGTGACAACAAGTGCGTGGTCCTGTAGTTCGCCTTTTTCTCGCATGGCCAAAGCCAGGACGGCGAGGATCTGGTCACCGTTAATGAGGGCGCCCTCGCGATTGACACACATGATTCTGTCACCGTCGCCGTCGAAGGCGAAGCCGACATCTGCGCGTGTGGCTTTGACTGCTTGAATCAGTCGTTCGGGATGGGTGGAGCCGGAGTCCTCATTGATATTGACACCATTACCATCACAGCCTAAACGTGCCGCAATTTCGCAACCGACGGCCTGGAGTAAGCGGTCCGCCAGTTTCTGGGTTGCCCCATTGGCGCAATCCAGCGCGACGCGCAAACCCTGGGCGCTCGGGCGGATCTCCTGAAGCAGGAAGTCCAGATACTGTTCGGCTGCCCGATCCAGCTTGTAAATACGTCCGAGCTGATCCCCCTGGAGTACCGGCTGATCGTCCTCGGTTTCTCCCAGGACGAAGGAGGCTATCTCATCTTCGATGGCATCATCCAGCTTTAAACCATTAGTGTTAAAGAACTTGATACCGTTATATTCGAAGGTGTTATGCGATGCTGAAACGACAACACCCAGAACATAATCGCCTTGCTTGGTCAAAGCCGCCACACCCGGTGTAGGGATCTCGCCGGCGTGATAGACATCCAGGCCTTCCGAGCAGAAACCCGCGGCTAAGGCGGCAGTTAACATATCCGCAGATATTCTGCCGTCATGCCCGATGAGCACCTGGCGATTGGCTGTGTCGTGTTTTCTCAAGACTCTGGCGCCGTATTTGCCCAGGCGATAGGCTAATATCGCATCCAGTTCCAGATTGGCAACGCCTCTTACGCCGTCAGTTCCAAATAATCTTCCCATTTTTCAACCTCAATCTCTCTCGTTTTTCACTATCAAACTATGCACCGACATGTCATTCTTCAGAATACTGTCTTTCGGCACAGGTACACGTGTCATGGTCAGCGGGTAGACTCTGGCGCCTTTTCCCAGGAGTGAGCCGGGGTTCAGCACGGCCTGGCAACCCACTTCAGTTCCGTCTCCGGCGATGACGCCCATCTTTTTAAGTCCTGTTTTGAGGATTTCATTTTCCGCAAACTTTATAGTGATCTGGCTTTTGTCCTGGCGGAAATTGGACGCGATTACGCCCGCCCCGAAATGGGCATCATTCCCGAGAATGGAATCTCCGACGTAATTGAAATGCGGCGCCTGCACATGTTCCAGAAGGACACAGTTCTTAAACTCACAACTGTTTCCCAGCACACAGTCATTCCCGACCAGCACATTGCCTCTGATATAAGCACCGGGTCTGACCTCACAGCGCTCGCCGATAATCGCAGGGCCGTTGATCACGCAGGAGCTGTGCACTTTGGCACTCTTGGCGATCCAGACACCATCTTCTGTTTCTTCGTAAATGTCTTTTGGAAGGGTCGGTCCCAGCTCCAGAATATAGCTTTTGATATGTGGCAGAGCTTCCCAGGGATAGGTGAATGAAGCAAGCCAGTCACCAAAGGGAGTTCTATCGAGATCGAACAGTAAGTCGGTACGCCAGTGGTCTTGCATCATAAGTGCTATCTCCTTAGCTTTCATTTATCTCATCAATTTTATATGGAGCCGAAACATGACGCAAGAATAATTGTAGGGCTAAGACAACTTCTGTGGGTCCGACCAGACGGACTTTATCTCCGAAAGCCAGCAGCCAACCGAAGAAACGGTCACTCACCCGGATCACCTGGTTCGTCATATACCAGTTCTCCTCTTCTGCGGGTACAATCAGGCAATCTTCGCCGAAACGGTCCAGAATCGCGGATAACATGTTCTTGTGAAAAAGCAACTTACAGTACTTCTCATCACCGTCATACATGTCAAACACGCTGCTGGAATAGACTGCCGGGTCGAAGCGGTTAGCCGCTATTTTCCCGGACGGATCGTCCTTTTCTTCTCTTACTCGAATCTCCTGCATGCGGTCCAGACGGTAAGTGCGCAATTCATCGGTGCCGGAGGATTTGGCCAATAAATAATAGTTCTCGTTATCCCAAATAACTTCGATCGGATACGCTTCATAGAGGGCGCCGTTATGGCGACGTTCGCGTTTATACTCCGCGATTTTGCCCGCCCGCTCAATCGACCAGTCCGTATAGTAGAAACTGATCGGCTTCTGCTTGCTGAAAGCAGACTGGATCCGGTCGATATTGGAGTAGATCTGCTCATTCGAGCTTTTGAGGCGACTCATAACGTGCACACGGCGGCGAAGCTCCGCTCTTTGCCTATGCGGAACGAGAAAGGCCAGCTTATCGATGAGGTCGCGTGTTTTCTTCGTGGTCAGGAATCTGGAAGACAAGACAGCATCGATCAGGATTTTCAGTTCATGAAGTTCGAGACGACGTTCACCGAGAAAATATCCGCCGTTTCTTCCCCGCACCTGGATAATGTCCATACCGAAGTTGGTCAGGCAGTTGATATCATCATAGATGCTCTTACGTTCCGCCTTGATACCTTTACTGTCCAGATAATTGATAATCTCCAACGTTGAAACAGGGTTATCTTCATCCGAGTAATTTTCCAGAAACTCCTTGACATAGAGCAGTTTGAGTTTCTGGTCCGGGTTTCTTGCCATAATTCTACC
The DNA here is from genome assembly GCA_964548975.1 of uncultured Fastidiosipila sp. Taxonomy (GTDB): domain Bacteria; phylum Bacillota; class Clostridia; order Saccharofermentanales; family Fastidiosipilaceae; genus JAAYZH01. Next base: position 5,700 of record CAZJTS010000052.1, on the reverse strand, counting down.
CTTTCAAAAAACCGCCGGGAATCCGGCGGTTTCATGCATTCTTTCTTCCCGACCGGGTCTTATTGTCCGTCTTGGGGACTTCTGGGCGCTCTGGGCTTAGCAGCATCTCTGTCACGATCTCTGTGATCGCGATCTGAGCCGCGGTTGTCACGGTCTCTATTACCGCCTCTACCACCACGATCTCCACCACGATCTCTGCCGCCGTAGTTCCTGTCGCCTCTGTCGCGGCCTCTGCCGCCGTCACGACCGCGGGGACGATCCTGCTGCTGAGGTTCCACATAGCCCTCAGGCTTCTCAGTGGTATCTCTGATCGACAGATTGACTCGGCCCTGATCATCCTGCTCAAGCACCTTGATCGTGACGATGTCACCGACTGCAAGGACATCTTCTACATTGTTGACGCGTTCCCAGGCAAGCTTAGAGATATGAACCAGACCTTCTTTACCGGGCAGGTATTCGACGAAAGCACCGAAGTTCATTAAACGGGTGACACGGCCTTCATAGACCTGCCCCGGGATCGGTTCAGCAACGATACCTTCGACGATTGCGAGAGCGCGCTTGGCGGCCTCGATATCTTCGGCTGAAACATAGACACGACCATCGTCTTCGATGTCGATCTGTGCTCCGGTATCTTCGATGATCTGATTGATCACCTTACCGCTCTTACCGATGACTTCACCGATCTTCTCAACAGGAATAACAGTCTGGAGAATCTTGGGTGCGTACTCGTTGAGCTCTTTTCTGGGTTCTGCGATGGTCGGCACCATGACATCGTTGATGATCTGTAGTCTACCTTTGCGAGTCAGCTCAAACGCATCGCGGATGATGTCCAACGAAAGACCTTTGACTTTGATATCCACCTGAATTCCGGTGATACCCTCGGTTGTACCGGCTACTTTGAAATCCATGTCGCCATAGAAATCTTCGATGCCTTGGATGTCCATGAAGACCAGGTAATCTGACTCGTTTTCCGGATTGACCAGGAGGCCTGCAGAAATACCGGCCACCGGGCGGGTGATCGGAACACCTGCGTCCATCAGTGCCAAGCATGAAGCACAGACAGAGCCCTGAGATGTTGAGCCATTGGACATCAGTACTTCTGAGACTGAACGGATGGCATATGGGAATTCTTCTTCACTGGGCAGCACGGCCAAAAGCGAGCGCTCGGCCAGCGCACCATGTCCGATTTCGCGACGACCCGGGGAACGGTTGGGCTTGGCCTCACCTACACTGTAACCGGGGAAATTGTAATGATGGATATAGCGTTTGTACTCTACATCGTCTAAGCCGTCGAGTTTCTGGACTTTGGACATAGGGGCTAGTGTAACAATGTTGAGGACCTGTGTCTGACCTCTCTGGAAGAGCGCAGAACCGTGCATACGGGATACAATACCGACCTCAGCGCTGAGCTCACGGATGTCATTCACACCGCGGCCGTCCACACGCTTATGGTCATGGAAGAGTGCGGAGCGTACGTGCTCTTTTTGCATCAGGTCGAAGGCATCGCTGACATAGCCCGCATAATCCGGGTACTCGGCGTCGATGTACTCGATGAGTTCAGCTCTGGCGGTGTTCAGATTGTTATCACGGGTCGCTTTGTCTTTCTCAAAGATTCCGCCTTTGATCTTCTCAGATGTAAATGTCCTCATGATCTCCATGACTTCTTCGGGAACATTCGCGGAATCGTAAGAGAATTTCTCCAGACCGACTTCAGCGGCGATTTCTTCGATGAAAGCACAGAGCTCCTGGATGACCTTATGGCCTTCTGCCAGGTAGTTCAGCATGTCTTCATCGGGGATTTCATTCGCACCCGCCTCGATCATGCAGATCTTGTCGGCTGTACCGGCAATCGTCACGTCCATGTCACTGACCGCGGCTTCATCCTGTGAAGGATTGATGACCAGTTCACCATCGACCAAGCCGAGATTCAAACTGGCGGTCGGGCCATTCCAGGGAATGTCCGAGATGTGTGTGGCGATGGAAGAGCCGAGCATAGCGCAGAACTCCGGTGAACATTCGGGGTCGACCGAAAGCACCAGGTTGTTAAGGTTCACGTCGTTTCGGAGATCTTTGGGGAAAAGCGGACGCATCGGGCGGTCGATCGCTCTGCCGACCAGTATCGCGTGTTCTGTGGGTCTGCCCTCACGCTTCAGGAAACCGCCGGGGAATTTGCCGACCGCATACATTTTCTCTTCATAATCAACACTCAGGGGAAAGAAATCGATCCCTGAACGAGGGGTGTTCGATGCTGTCGCTGTGCTGAGCACGGTTGTGCCACCATAACGCACGAGACACGCACCATTGGCAAGCAGGGCCAACTGACCGATTTCCACTGTCAACGACTTACCGGCAACTTCAGTAGTAAAAACTTTCTTCATAAAAACCTCTTTTTAAATAATTCTCCGGATCTGTAGGCTGTAGAACCAAACTGGCTTTGGTCTATGAAAGACAATTTCGTTCTACCTACTACCGCTCCGGGTGCTGTTTATAGAAAAACTGGCAGGGAATTCCCCGCCAGTTCACAAACATCCGTTATTACTTACGCAGGCCGAGACGATCGATGAGTGTTCTATAACGCTCGATATCAATCTTTGCCAGATAATCCAGCAGGCCTCTTCTGTCACCGACCATCTGCAGCAGTCCACGACGTGAATGGTGGTCGTGTTTATGTGCTTTCAGATGCTCTGTGAGATGTGTGATTCTCGCTGTCAGGAGTGCGACCTGCACTTCCGGAGAGCCTGTGTCGCCTTCGTGTGTGGCGAATTCCTGAATGATTTCCTGTTTACGTGTTTTGTCCATGTGTTCCTCCTTCTGGTTCACCGCCGTCCGAGTAAGGGGCGGAACAGTCCGCCGAACCCAGAACAGGGTATAACAGATGAATTATAGCCAATCGTTCTCTACTTGTAAAGAAATTCGCCTAATTCACTCTGAATCAATACTTCATTCGCACCTGTCACTGCTTCTGTATAGCCTACCTGCTTAGCTTCGATACCGAAGCTTTTGGCCAAAGCCACGATCTCGTCCACCCGTTCGGGTAGAGTAAAGACTTCGAGTCGATGCCCCATATTGAAGACCTCATACATTTCTTTGGCCCCGATATCGCCCTGCTCATAGATCGCCCGGAATAATGGCGGGATGGGAAAGAGATTGTCCTTCACATAACGCACGCCGGCACCGAAGCCGCGGCATTTCTGCTGCCCGCCGCCCGTGCAGTGGATCATGCCGAAAATGTCTTCTCTGTAGCGCTCCAATAGCGGCTTCAAGAGCGGTAGGTAAGTTCTCGTCGGCGACAGGATCGCTTCTCCCACGGTGAAGTCACTCCCCGGCAAATTATCTGTGAGTTTGAACCGGCCGGTATAGGCCAAAGTCCGGTCCATAGAATCCGCATAGGTTTCGGGGTACGCCTCGCGATAGGCCTCATGCAAAAGCAGATGCCTCGCAGCCGTCAGCCCGTTTGATCCCATGCCCGCATTTGGCCGGCTCTCATAAGTGGCTTGACCGGTTGAGGACAAGCCTACGATGGCTAAGCCCGGTTTGATATTCGCAGCATTGATCACGTCGCTTCGCTTCAGACGGACTGCTGCCGTTGAATCACAGATCAGCGTTCTGACCAGATCACCGACATCCGCCGTTTCGCCTCCGGCCAAAGTCACATGGATGCCGTGCTCGGCCAAGAGGTCGGCGACAGCCTGATAGCCGTCGATAATCGCCTTGATCGCGGCACCGTCGACCCGTTGCGCATTGCGGCCGATGGTATTCGAGACATAAAAATGATCCACCGCGCCGACACAGGCCATATCGTCTGTGTTCATCACCAGTGAATCCTGAGCGATCCCTCGGAATACGGAAATGTCTCCCGTCTCCTGATAATAAAGATAGGCTAGAGCGGATTTCGTTCCTGCGCCGTCAGCGTGCATCAACATGCACCATGCGTCGTCGCCGGCCAGGTCGGGCAGGACTTTGCAGAAAGCACCGGGGAATAATCCCTCATCCTGTTCTCTCACCGCAGCATGCACTTCAGCTTTCGTAGCGGATACTCCGCGCTTCTGATACTGACTTTCCACTGTTCGAAAACTCCCTATGCCAAAAATATTTGAAAAAAAATAGCTGAGATAGCCTGTAAGCCGGGTTCTGTCTTGAACAATCATTTATCTAGGTCCAGTCTCTCAAAAGGAC
>CAZJTS010000052.1:0-1424 GCA_964548975.1 uncultured Fastidiosipila sp. | reverse complement strand
GAACAATCATTTATCTAGGTCCAGTCTCTCAAAAGGACTCCAGCCACCTCCCCGGGACGCCTGAACCTCGGCATCATGTCCCTCCACGGTGTTGCTCCGGACGGGGTTTACATGGCCGGCATGTTACCACACCGCCGGTAGGCTCTTACCCTACCTTTCCACCCTTACCAACCTTGCGGTCGGCGGTATATCTCTGTTGCACTTTCCTTAAAGTCACCTTCACCGGGAACTACCCGGCGCCCTTGGTTCTAAGGAGCCCGGACTTTCCTCACGTACAGCCTTTCGGCTTGTACCCGCGATTGTCCGGCTATCTCAGTTATCCTTGCTATTGTAACACGCTTCTCGCTTTACTCGCATGTCCTTGAGCACATCAGGTCAGCGGTCTAGCCCCATCAGACTGCTGTAATCCAGACCACCTTCTATAAACACTTCCACTTTCTCTTCCTCGGCCAAAGCATGGGACTTCGCTTTCAACACATCCGCGACGAAGGGGAGCACCTGGCGTTCGCTCACGTCATGTCCCACAGTGTACGTGGCAATGCCGCGCTCCCGGCAGGCTACCTGCTCGTGGTAGCGCATTTCTCCGGTAATGATCGCCTGAACCCCACGTGTCACTGCTGTTTCCAGCCAGCTGTTATCCCAGGAGCCGCCGCTCAGCGCGATCAAGTTAAGCTGACTGTCCTCGGCGAAATTCACCTGACAGGGCGCTTGCAGTTTATCTTGACAATTCCGCCAGAGATCGAAGCGCGTCAGAGGCAGCTCCACCAGACTTACGAAACCGGGTGTCATTCCCCTGTAGTAGGTACTGGTCGGAAAGAGCGCTGTTAAGTTGATCGGAAGCTGTTCCATGCCGAGGGGTATAAGCGGCTCTCTCAGCAGATTACGGCCGAAGCCCAACTTGCGCGCCAGCTTGTCATTCACACCCCAGGGGGCGGCATCCAGATTCGTGTGCATGGAATATACACTGATATTGTTCTGAAGAAGTGTTCTCACAATCTTTTCTTCAGGGACGTAAGATCTCACACCGGCCAAAGGATGGAAGAATAAAGGATGGTGGGTCACGATGAGATCCGCATGGACTTCCAGTGCCTTTGCCAGCGCCTGACCGTCAGCATCCAAAGCAACCAGTACTTTATGGATGTCCTGCTCGGGGTCCCCGATCTGCAATCCGCTTTTGTCCCAGTCCTCCTGCCACGCCAGCGGTACAACTGCTTCCAAGTAATGAACGATATGTTTGAGTTTCATTCTTAACTCCCGTCTTGTTCGTCTGTCAGTGATTTATCTGCCTCAAGTTTGTCCTTCAGGTCATCCAGCAAGCGCTGCCTTAGCGGCTGCTCTTCAGGAGGGAGACTCCTGATCTCGGAGCCGGCGATTTTCAGTTGCCTGCGTAGATACGCCGCTTGGTCCACCCCATCTGTCTCCAG
>CAZJTS010000051.1:0-11893 GCA_964548975.1 uncultured Fastidiosipila sp. | reverse complement strand
GGTCGGAGGTTTCCTGCCCTGAATAACAGGCATCGACCAGGGTTTGCGCGAACTCGAGACTCCGTCTCAAGAGGCTCTTCTCCCGGATCATCTCGACATATTCGGGAATATTGCTGAGGTAGAGATTTTTGTCCGCCAGATCCGAAAGATATTGGATACCGCCACAGACATGGAGCTTACCCTGATGCTCCAGGTGATCGGCGACGCTCAGGATATCAACAGGCTTGCCTTTGGCCATCAGCTGACGGATCGCATCATAAATCAGACCGTTTGCCCGGTCGTAGAAGTCCTTCTGGTCCAGCCCACCCATCTCGGTGCGCGCTTTTTCGTGCATGAGCGCGCCGCCCAACAGGGACTGCTCCGCCTCGAGGTTTTGAGGCGGAATCTTCAGATTCACCGCATTCCGTTCGTTATCAGCCATCAACTGTCTCCTACGCTTGTGAAACTACTTCGATCTGAATTTCACAGCTGACTTCGGTATGGAGTTTCAGATGTACCGGGAATGTACCCACGTTCTTGATCGTGTCTTTCAGCGTGATGTCGCGTTTCTCGACCTTGTAGCCGGCTTTGGCCAAAGCATCCGCCACATCCATTGAGGTCAAAGTACCGTAGAGGCGGCCGCCTTCTCCCGTCTTCTTCTCGATCTTAAATGTCTGACCCGCAATCGTCTGCGAGAGCTCGCGAGCTTCTTCGAGTTCTCTGGCTTCTTTAGCTTTTTTCGCACCCATCATCTGTTTAACTTCGTTCAGCTGCTGGCCTGTGGCCTCAGTGGCCAAGTTCTTCTTGAACAGAAAGTTACGGGCGTAGCCGGTGCTGACTTCCACTACATCATTTTTCTTACCGAGTTTCTTGACATCTTCTAACAGAATTACTTTCATAAATGCACCTCTTTCAAAGGGTTTAACCGTAGCATATTTGTCTTGTCTATTATAGCCGACATCGCTCGATCTGCCACTGGAAAATCGGGACGAAAAAACCTGCCCCCTTCTGAGAAGCAGGACAGGTCAGTTATAAATTATGCTTCAGCTTACGCTTCTGAATACGGTAAGATCGCAACGTGACGAGCACGCTTGATGGCCGTAGTGAGCATACGCTGATGACGGGCACAGGTCCCGGTCATGCGCTTGGGAAGGATCTTGCCGTTCTCCGCAATGAATTTGCGCAGACGTGAAGGATCCTTATAATCCACACTATCAATATGATCGGCACAGAAGGCACAGACTTTACGACGCGGTCTTCTGCGGTTGCCACCCTGATAGCGGCCTTGTCTCTGTTCTGCCATGTTAGGCTCCTTTCAAAAAATTAAAGATCAAAAGGCAATGCGGTATCATCATCCGGCGCTTCGAAGAAACCTTCTGTCGGCTGAGAGAAATAGTCCTCATCTCCGCCTTGTGCCGGCTTGTTCTGATTCTGATTCTGGTTCTGGTTGTACTGGTTCTGATTTCTGTTCTGACTATATTGGTTCTGATTCTGAGAACGTGAACCATAGTCTCCGCTACCACCCTGATTGCTGGACTTGCTGTCCGCAAAGTGGACCTCGTCTGCGACAACTTCCGTTGCATACCGACGATTCTGCGTTTTCTCGTCCATCCAGCTTCTTACCTGTATGGAACCGACCAGTGCAATTCTCGAGCCTTTATGAAAATATCTCGATACGAAATCTGCCGTCTGCCGCCAAGTGACAATCGGGATGAAATCCGTCTCGCGCTCCCCATTGGCATTCTTGAACCGTCTGTCGACAGCGAGCGTAAATGTACAGACACTGATGCCGTTGTTTGTGCTCTTGAGTTCAGGTTCTGCAGTTAATCTGCCCAGTAGAATTGCTTTGTTCATGATACCTGCCTTTCTGTAAACGCTGTAGTTTACATCTGTCTTATTCTTCTACCGAAATAATCATGTAACGCATGACGCCTTCGGTAATCTTCAGTACGCGCTGAATTTCTTCAGGTGCTGCAGGCTCAGCCGAGAACAGGACTACTGTGTAGTCGCCTTCGGTCTGATCTTCAATCGGATATGCGAGACGCTTGCGGCCCCAACGATCGACTGAATCGACAGTACCTTCGCTCTCGATCAAGGTATTGATCCTCTCATGCAGAGCAGTATTCGCCTCTTCATCAAGAACCGGCGATAGTACGTACAATAATTCATACTTTCTGGTCATAGTGATTTCACCTCCTTCTGGACTAACGACTCTACCCGTTGTCTTCCAATATATAAAGACGTAGAGTAAGGATGCTAAGCATTAAACTTTGCTAGCTCGGAAAGTATAACGAATGAAAAATCCAAAGTCAAACGGCCGGAGCCGAAGTACACCATAGATTTTTTCAATTTCCAGTTCAGGTCCGACCCTCATTTTCCCTCGACGCTTTTCTTAAGCGGTTCATATAGGCCAGACCCAGGTGCTGCAGTGACTGCTCTTCCGCCCAGATATCACTGACCGAGAGGCGGTCGAATGCCCTGAAGGCGCGGAACAAGCCGGCCGCCGCATCCTGGTGATGGAGGTCATCGGCAAAGGAGATCAGCTGGTAGTGATTCTCGAGTTGTGCCTGGAGGATCCATTCGGCTTCTTTGGCCAAAGCCCGGGACAGATAAAACGCCGGACGTTGACCGAGGGCACCGCTGCCGGCCAAAGTCGACAGACGTTTCAGTTTAGCTTCATTCGTTTCCCCGGAGAGAATATGAACTTTCGCCTCCGGCGCATAATGCCTGTACTTCATCCCCGGTGCGCGAGGCACTGTTTCGAGCGTTTCGAGGTCCAAGCTGGAGTCATCCAACTGTATGGCAATTTGATGCTCAGTGAGCACATTGCGAATTTCCTCAGCTGAAATGCCGCCCGGCCGCAAGAGCTCGAGCTTGCCGTCCACCCAAGACACAATCGTGGATTCTACTCCGAAGACAGAGTTTCCCGCATCGATAATCCAGGGGACTTTGCCCGAAAGATCCTCAATAGCATCTTCGGCGGTCGTGGGCGATGGTCTGCCGCTGAGATTAGCCGAGGGGGCGGCGATGCCTTTGCCGGTCAATTCAATTAAGGTTTTTGTCACCGGATGATCCGGCAGTCTGACGCCGACGGTTGCTAAACCGGCCGTTACAGAAGACGAGACATGCTCGGCCCGTTTCATGATCAGGGTGAAGGGTCCGGGGCAGAATGTCTTAATGAGAATTTCTGCAACGTCATCCCATTCAGCATAAAAAGTCTTCATCTGCTTAATGGACGCCACATGAATAATCAAAGGATTATCGAGCGGTCGCCCTTTGACACGAAAGATCTCCCTCACCGCATCATCATTATCCCAAACCGCTCCGAGGCCATAAACCGTCTCGGTCGGGAACGCAACGACTGCACCATCCCGGAGGGCCTCTGCAGCTGGCCTGAGGACTTCAGGATCCGGCTTACGCGCATCTACTTGTAGAAGCACGGTCTTCACTCATCATCACCCGCGTTACCACTTGCAAGCTGATTCGTTCTTTCAGCTGCGGTCAAAGCATCGACCAAAGGGGTCAGGTCGCCTTGCAGAATCTCATCGAGCTTATAGAGCGTCAGCCCGATCCGGTGATCGGTTACACGACCCTGAGGGAAGTTATAGGTTCTAATTCTTTCACTTCGGTCGCCGGTGCCAACTTGCGCTTTTCGATCGCCGGCAATCTGCGACGTCCGTTTCTCCTCTTCCATTTCCAGGAGTCTCGCCCGCAAGACACTCATCGCCTTGTCTTTGTTCTTATGCTGCGACCTTTGATCCTGACAGGTCACCACCACACCCGTAGGCAGATGGGTGATTCTGATGGCTGAGGAGGTCTTATTGACGTGCTGTCCACCCGCTCCCGAGGCTCTGTAGGTATCGATCTGCAGATCATTTGGATTGATCTCCAATTCAACTTCATCGACCTCAGGCATCACCGCTACGGTGACGGTGGATGTGTGGATGCGTCCTCCCGATTCAGTCACGGGCACCCTTTGCACACGATGCACGCCGCGCTCGTACTTCAGATGACTGAACGCGCCCTTACCGGCCAGGATAAAGGTCACCGACTTATAGCCGCCAATTTCCGTTTCATTCTCATCAATCAGGTCCAGGCTGTAGCCATTGTGCTCTGCATAGCCACTGTACATCTCGAAGAGATCTGCAGCGAAAAGCGCGGCCTCATCGCCGCCTGCGCCGCCTCTGATCTCAATGATCACATCGCGTTCATCACGCGGGTCTTTGGGCTGTAGGAGTTGCAGCAAGAGCTCTTCCAAGCGGCTTTCCTCCTGCTGATTTTCCTGGATCTCTTCACGGATCAGAGCCGTCATCTCGGAGTCGGACGAGGGTGTTATTTCCAGCAGTTCACGATTGTCGGCCAAAGCAGCCGTACAGCTCATGTACTGATCAAAAGTTTCCACAAGCTCAGTCAGATCAGCCGACTCCTTGACAATCTTCAGATAACGCTCCTGATCGGCCAGGACTTGAGGATTGCTCATTTCGGTTTGCAATTCTTCGAATCTGGCCTTGACCTGCTTTAGTTTTTCGAGTGTTTGCTCTTGCATCATTGATGACCTTTCATTCCTGAACTTTCCTTATCTCCCGGGTGGCTTTCTCCAGGTCGCGACGTTTCATCCGTACTCTATGCCCGCAGCCCCGACAGTCGACGGTGATTTCCGCCCCTGCCCGGACGACTTGCCATTCCTTAGAGCCGCAGGGATGAGCTTTTCTAAGCAGGAGAATCTCGCCTTCGGCATATGGGTAGAGTGTAAAGTCCTTCATAGATCTCCCTTGCGTCTCAGCACAGTGACACGTGGCCGACCGGCCATATCATTCTCGGTCCTCAAGAACTCCCACGCTTCATTTTGCTCTACCAGAACCCTGATCGCTGCCGCCTGACTCTGCCCGTGTTCCAGAACAAGATAACATTTTTCCGGAAGCAGATCCGAGCCTTCATCGATCAGTCTCCGGTAGAAGTCTAAACCGTCACTTCCCGCTACGAGTGCCTCAATCGGCTCCCAGCTCGTCAGCTCATTCACCTCAGGCTCAGAAGCCCCCAAGTAAGGTGGATTACACATGACTAATGAGGGCCTGATCGTCCCTTCCCGCAACGCTTCCGGCCAAAGATCCGCCTGCTCGATCTGCGCTTCAGGCACATTGATCCTTGCCGCATCAATAGCCAGCGGTGACAGATCTGTAGCCAGAATATTCGGGCGAGGTAAATGCCTCTCCCTAGCCAAATGGATCAGGCCTGCGCTGAGGCAGCCGCTCCCGGTACAGAGATCCAGGACCAGCAGATCCGCTTCTCTAAGGCGTGATTCAATGAGTGCAAACGCCGTTTCCACCAATTTCTCAGAATCCGGACGCGGGATCAGCACACCGGGCAGGCAAGCCATGCGGGCACCATAAAACCAGGTAAAACCGGTAATTAGGGGTAGAGGTTTGCCTGCCGCCAATTGCTCAACCGCTTCATCCAAAATGGCCACTTGGCTAGCCGACAGAACCCGAGGTTTCTTACCGATCAGGTCAGAGGCAAGCGTATCGAGTTCAGCATTGAGCCAGAAATCTTCCGTCGCCCGATAGCTTTCACTTTCAAGCAAGATAGCTTTGCTTTTAGTTTTCCATTCTAGATAAGTCATTGAAACTTCCGGTGTAAAAAAAGGACTGCCGGCGAATTTCGCGGCAATCCTTGATCGTCGATTCGTATGGGGCGTTCTATTTTTCGCCGCGAGTAGCCAAACGCTTCTTGAACTTATCTACACGTCCGCCGGTATCAACGAGCTTTTGCTTACCGGTATAGAAAGGATGGCAATTGCTGCAGATATCAAGATTGATTGTCTCAACAGTAGAACGGGTTTGGAATGTCTCGCCGCAAGCACATTTAACTGTGCAATCTACGTATTTAGGATGGATTTCTTTTTTCATAACTTCACCTCTCACAGAAGTCCGGCGCGTACAGTGTCCACCTACGTATGCCGGCTCGGTTCATAACTATCACATAATAGCAGAAATTTTTCGCTTGTCAAATTGTCCGAAGCACTGAACCCTCGGGCTTTTGAGCCTTCACTTAGACACCCGACAAGTCGTCTCCAACACTGTCGCCTTTGGCCAAAGCCCGGACCTGCGCCCAAACCTGCTCATCGACGACGACGCCTTTGGCCAGACTCTCTTCGCGGGTTTTCAGAGTTCTTTCGCCGGGGGCTGTCACAGTACCGCCGGGCTCGGCCGGTGTACTCGCTGAGACCGCATCAATTCTTTCATCCCACATCGCCTGTATCTCCTCTTCTTCTCCGAAGAGATAAGGGTCATAGGCAATAAAGATCTGGCAACAGCCCGTGCAGCTCCCCTGATCGTCTCTATCCAGATCAGTACCGCTGTTCCCGTTCGCCATAGCGGCGGCGGCGAGGTCGAGTGCCAGAGCCAGCCCTGAACCCTTCCAGAAACCGGTAGGTAATATCCTGCGGGTCTCCTCTATCGCTGCCGGGTCCGTGGTGAGCTCACCTTCGCTATCGAAACCGCCCGGATAAGGGAGTTCCTTCCCGGCCAAACGGTAGACACCAAGTTTTCCCCAGGAGTAAAGACTCATAGCCATATCCAGAACGATTGCGCCCTTTTTGCGTGGGATAGCGATACACAAAGGATTGTTACCGACCCCGGGTTCGGCAGAACCCCAAAGTGGCATGGAACTTTCCGTGTTCGTCCAGCAAATGCTGATGAAACCCTGCTCCGCCGTCTGCCAGGCATAGGTGCCGCCACGCATCCAGTGCGTTGTGTTTCTAAGACTTACACAACCGATGCCGTGCTCGCGCGCGAGTTCAACCGCTCTATCCGCTGCGAATTGCGCATTGGTAATGCCGATGCCGAGGTTTCCGTCGTAGTTCTCGACGGCGCCCTTCGCTTTCAGCAGGGTCGGTTCGGCGTTAACGTCAACCAGGTCTTTGGCCACATAATCAATGAAGCGCGGAACACGATTGAGCCCATGGCTCTCTACACCGTCTCTACTGCTCTCGGCATGGATTCTGGCGCAGATCTCCGCCTTCTCTGCCGGCAGTCCGGCATTAATAAACGCGGTCTCGATCGTGGACTTCAGGGTATCAAAAGGAACTCTCATGCTACCTCCTAGCGGTGATTATTCTGTTTGCCGTTGGTATAGCTATTCTGGCCGTTATCCTGAGGCAGACGCATGGCGTCGATCACGGCCTTATCTTTCAATGATAGATTCAAGGACTCTATCATGTGGTCGTTATCCTTCGTTTTCAGCAAGAGGTTGATGATCAGCTCGGTGACGTTAGATGTATCCAATTGGCCGAAGGCCTTGCGGACGCCCCAGACGGCTTCGAGCTGTTTGCCGGTCAGGAGCAGCTCTTCTCTTCTGGTACCGGATTTGTTGACATCAATTGCGGGGAAGATACGCTTCTCGGAAAGTTTTCTGTCGAGCAGCACTTCCATGTTACCCGTACCTTTGAACTCCTCGAAAATAACTTCGTCCATACGAGAACCGGTCTCGACGAGTGATGTTGCGACGATCGTCAGGCTACCGCCGTTCTCGATATTACGCGCAGCACCGAAGAACCGCTTCGGATGGTAGAGCGCACCCGGATCCAAACCACCGGACAGGGTCCGGCCGGTCGGCGTGATGGTGAGGTTGTAGGCTCTGGCCATACGGGTCATCGAGTCAAGGAGGATGACGACATCCTGGCCCAGCTCGACCAGACGCTTCGCTCTCTCCAGAACCAGTTCAGTGATCTTCACATGGTTCTCAGGTGTCTTATCGAAAGTCGAATAGACCACTTCCCCATTGATGCGTCTTTGCATGTCCGTCACTTCTTCCGGACGTTCGTCGATCAGGAGGACGATCAGTTTCGCTTCCGGATCGTTGATGGAGATCGCATTAGCGATCTTCTGGAGAAGAATGGTTTTACCTGCTTTAGGCGGAGAAACGATCATGCCGCGCTGGCCTTTGCCGATCGGCGAGAAGAGATCGATAATGCGGGTGGAGAGCTCCCGGCGGTCTGTTTCGAGCTTATAGCGCTCTGTGGGGTAGATCGGAGTTAAGCGATCGAAGTGCGGCCGGTTATGCATCTTGGCCGGAGGCATGCCATTAACTTCTTCAATGTAGTTCAACGCCTGATAACGATCCTGATCCCGTTTATTACGGCAGGTCCCCTTAACGAAGTCACCCGCTCGGAGACTGAAGCGTCTTATGATCTGGGCTGAAACGTAGACATCCGAAGGTCCTTGAATGTAGTTTTCATTTCTGAGGAACCCGTAGCCGTCAGGCATCAGTTCAAGGACACCGGTCTGGATTTTCGGGGATTCTTTTGTGTTGGTATTCTCAGATTCCGTGGACTCTTGTTGATTAGCATTGTTCTGATCCGCTTTGGACTCGTCTCTCTCGGTCTGTTGGTCTCTGCGACTTGGCCGGGCTTTGGCCGTAAATTGCTCGTCATCAGCACCGGAGTTATCGCTCTCTGCCGCGTCTTCTGTATTCTGCTGACGCTTATTGTTCTGAACTTGTTTTCGCTGTTGCCCGTGGCGTCCTTTAGGCCCACGTCGAGAAGCGGATCTCTCTCTTTCTTTACGAGGCTCGGGCTGAGTTTTCTCCTGTTCAGGCGTTTCCGTGTTCTCAACGGACTCAGTGACCTGTGGCTTTTCTTCTACGGTTTCTTCAGGAGTCGCATCGGTATCGGGATCCAGACTCGGCGGTGCGCTTTTCATGCGGCTTTTCTGGCGAGCGTTTCTGGCCCGACTTGCACCGCGACCGCTCCAAGGCTGAGCATTGTTATTCTCCGCCGGAGCTTGAGACGCTTCAGGCGTAGTGCCATTAGTCCTTTGCTGTGCGAGAAAATCTGCGAGTTCCCGTTTTTTCATTTTCTGTGCCTGCCCTATCGGCATAATGCCTGATACGCGCACAATCTGGATAAGATCAGCCTTAGACTTCGTGTGAAAAATATTCTCGGACATCCGATACCCCTTAATAATGGAAATAAAATAAAATAGCTGAATTCTTTGCTAAATACCCATGAGCTGTTAACGACTTGGTGTTACACGATAAATTGCTGTCTGGGAACTAAGTTTCGCTTCGCAAGATATTATAAAGTCAGTCGCTTACGAACCGCAAGTGTTTATGTAAATCTCTTCAAGTGTGAATTCATCATACCACAGGAAAATCTTTTGCGTGAATTTTTTTCTCTTTCACAATTGAATCTTCATCCGGAGCTTCGATTCTCACCTGAAAATTGTCTTCGCCTATGCTAATCTGATGGATGACTGGAGGTTCTATGTTCAAATTTCTGGCAGCATTTCTCATGTTGATCGACCATATATGTCACATCTTCGCGCCGTATTTGTCCGAAGAAGTTTATCTCCTGGGTCGCACCCTCGGGAGATTAGCTTTTCCCATGTTTGCCTATGCTTTGGCCAGAGGTTATAACCGCACGTCCAACATCTTCCGTTACTTCCTGAGACTCAGCGTCTTTGCCGTGATCACGCAGGTGCTCTTTGCCGTCGTTACGAATCGGCTCGGCTTAGAGCGTTACTTCTTTATGAATGTCCTCATCACATTCGCTCTGGCGATCGGTCTGCTGGTCGGTGGTGACCTGATCGAGAAATCCAGCCTGGACATGATGCTCATGATGAAACCGGTGCTCTCTGAAGGCACTGAACAGAAAAGCTTCAGCCCGGGCGGCATCCGTTTGCCCGCTCGTACTGGGACAATCCTCGGCATAATTCTCGTCGGTTTGGTGATTTTTCTAACCGTGCGCCTCGAGCCGGACTATAGTCTGGTCGGCTTACTCACGGTACTTCTCTTCCAACGCATCGATCGTTATCTGCCGGATTACGAGGTGACACTCCGAGCTGACCTCAAGCGCAAGCGCTGGCTACTCTATTTTTTCACCTATGCCGCCCTCTGTCTGCTCATCGTGTTGGGCAATGTCAGTAGCTACGGCAGTGATTATTACACGTGGATGAGCATGTTCGCCGTCCTAGGCGTCCTCTTCTTCCCGCTCTACGAAAGACAGCAGAAACCCGGACCGGCCGCGAAGTACTTCTTCTACCTCTTCTACCCGCTGCATTTTATCCTCTTACTCGCTTTGTTCAGTCTGAAGAGGTGAGCCGTTCTTTGGCCAAAATAAAGAGCCCGCAGACCTCTAGGGCCTACGGGCTTCTCATGATGGAGCTGGTGGACGGACTTGAACCCCCGACCTGCTGATTACAAATCAGCTGCTCTGCCAGCTGAGCTACACCAGCGAATAAAATTCGAACGAAAGTAATTCTACCACAGAATGAAGGCCTGTCAAGGCCAACTACCCCACCCTGTGGTCTCCCTGTGGTCTCGAATTCAACTTATGCGGCGCCGCCCATCAGCGCCGCTTGCGATTGTAGAAATATAAGAGGACCAGAAGCCCTGTCAGCCCGACGACCTGAATAGCTAAACCGGTGCCGCCGACATTTCTTTGGCCGAGGATAACCATCGCCATGAAGCAAATGAACAGAACTACATTGATTAAGACTTTGACTTTTTCCATAATCTCAACCTTTCAAACCGCCGACGGTCATGCCTTCGAGTATCTTCTTCTGAACGATCACATAGAGCAATAAGACTGGCACCATAACGATCACCAGGCCGGCATACATGACGCCTGTTTCAGACTGCGAACGGGAATCGGCCATGAGGTATTTCACACCCACTGGTAATGTTGCCTTTTCCTTATTCATAAAGGTGAAGGCCAGGACATATTCGTTCCAGAACGCCAGGAACTGAAACATGATCACGGTTACAATACTGGGCCGCGCCATCGGGAACATAATCCGCAACATGGTCTGCCAGTAGCCGGAGCCGTCAATCTCAGCGGCTTCTTCATATTCCTTAGGTATGGTCCGGAAGTAGGATGTCAAGAGATAGATCGTGAACGGCAAGGACGATGCGGCATAAACGATCGACAAGATCAAACGATTATTGAGGAAGAACTGGCGCAAACCGAGGGCTTTTTCGGCATCGAAGAACATCAGGAAGATCGGCAGGGCGATGTAGTTGATGTTGATAAAGAGACCGGCCATGAAGAGCAGGCCCAGGATTTTTTGGCCGACGAATTTGAATCTGGCCAAAGCATAGGATGCCGGCAAGGCAAAAAGCAGTAGCCAAAAGAGCGAGGCTGCCGTGACAAAGACGGAGGAGAACAGATAGTCTCCCATACGCGCCTTGGTCCAGGCTTTGCTGAAGTTCTCCCAGATAAGCGCAGCGGGTGGAGTAAAAGGATTGCCGGACATGAGTTCGACTTCGCTTTTCAGCGATGCCATAAAGACCCAGGAAATCGGAATCAGGATACTCAGTGCGAAGAGGATCAAGACCGCATAAAGCAGAATTTTTTGAGGTTTGAATTTGGCTTCAGGCATATTGTTGACCTCCTAGTACTGTAAGATTTCGCGGTCCGTGATGCGGTTAACAACTGCAGATAGGACGAACGAGATGACAAAGATACATGAGCCGATGGCCATACCGTAAGAGTAATTGCCACCGAAAGCGCGGTTATACATATAGTTGATTGTGCTCTCAGTGCCCAGGAAACCTTCTGTGGTCAACTGGACGAACATGAAGCTCAAATTAATCGTCGAAATAATGAAGAAGGTTAAGGTCGTCCGGATGTTGTTCCAGATCAGAGGTAAGGTGATGACGAAGAACTGTTGGAAACCATTCGAACCTTCTAAGGAAGCGGCTTCATAGAGCTGCTCAGGGATAGAGGCCATACTGGACATGTACATGACCATATAGTACCCGATCGCCTGCCAGATCAGAGCGCCGATAATGGAATAGTTGATGATAGAGGGATCGCCGAGCCATTGTTGTTTCAGGACACCCAGCCCGATCCCTTCCAGCAGGGAGTTAAGCAGACCGTTACTGGGGGCGTAAATCGCGGAGAAGATACCGGCGA
>CAZJTS010000050.1:0-11905 GCA_964548975.1 uncultured Fastidiosipila sp. | reverse complement strand
AAAAGCAGACTCACGGTCGCCACAACGATGATCGGGTAAAGCGCCTTGATCGGCGGGAGGAGGGGGACATTATCGACGGAATTCAATATATAAGTACGAAGTTTCGGATTGTAGATGGAGAAGACTTCCCGGTCGCTGGCCAAATGCACCTGCATCACCCCCGAGCCGGGCTCGAGCTGACTTTCAGATACTTCGCTCAGCCAGTCGGGCACAGTGCCCAGCCGGCGGCCGTCTTCCGCCATCAGGTAGGTCGGAAACTCGCTGCTGTCAAGGTTAAGTTCCTCGAGAAGCTTCGCGTGTGAAATCCTGACCTCGAGGATAGTCGGGACTTTCGTAGTGTTCTGGAAAAGCGGCACCGTCCGGTAATAGCTCAGACTGGGGCTTTCGTTGAGGGAGAAAAGCTCCCAGCCGGCGCCACGCGAAGTGACCAGACTTTGGCCAAAAGCGTGATCCGGAAAACGCACATCATAATCATAGATCAGGTGCCAGATCTCGTAGAGGTGAGGGTTGGTGACATAGAAACTCACCCGCTCAATGAGGGGGTTCGATCGGACGATGCTTTCCATCTGGCGGAAATCCTGCTGTTTGAACTTGATCAGTTTCAAATCATCACTTCGCATATCACCGGAAATAAAGTTCAGAAACTCATGCTGGCCGAGGCAAATCGTCGAGACATTCTCGGCAGAGCTGAGGCGGTCGTTCAGTTCGTCATTGGTGCGACTGAGCCGGGTTTTGGCCTTATCATACGCCTCCGTTCGGGCGGAATTGCTCAGATAGCGGACCATCATCAGCATCAGGAAGATAATCGGGATAATGAGGACCACGAGATAAGCGACAAAGAACTTGCTAGTAATCGAAGCGTTGCGGTAGCTCCGCCTGAATTTGTTCACCAAAGCTCTCAAAGATCCATCTCCAGTCCGGACTGATATCTTCATTATAGACAAGAGTGTCCCGTCCGGCGTCAAAACCGGACGGGATTGTTAAGACTAATCGGCGAGTTTTGCCTGCCGTGCTGCCAGTTCCTGATTGCGATATTCCATGACCTGGTCGAAACCGAATTCATCTCGGCGGGCCAGGAAGTCGTTGAAGATCTGATCGAACGTCTCTTCAGAGTCGGCGGTGATCAGTTCGGGCACCGTCTCCAGCCAATTCTGGAAGATGCGTTGCCAGATTACGGCCAAATCCGAGTCCCCGACAGGATCCAGGTCTTTATAGATCCCGCCATTGACGTCCGCTCTTTCGTTCGCGAAGTCCTGCAGCTGCTGGACAACCGGAGCCTTCTCAGGGCGCCATTGATCCACGATCACCGGGTTACGCAGCATCCAGTAGCTATCCACCAGACCCCAGTCCTTCTCGAAGGTATCGAGGTCGGAATTCAGGAGCTCAGTCAGATCGTCCTTCAGCTGGGGTTTGCCGTCGACCATTTCATAGGTCTCGCCTTCTTTACCCAGGAAGACATCTTTCTGGCCTTCTTCGCTCGCCATGTAGCTGAGGAAGCGGATCGCGCGCTCGGGATGCTCACAGGATTTCGAGATCATGGTGACCATCCAGCCGTTCATGTTGCCCGGGAAAAGCGTCGACTTCGCACCGTTGCTATTGAGCGGACCGTCTACGGCGATGTAGTAAGTGTCCGGATCATTCGCCTGGAGCAGCGGGTTGACGCCGGCCATGTTGTTCCACTCACGAATCATCATGAAGTAGCGGGCATTGTTTGTTTTTTCCGTGATCTGGTCTTCCGAATCGACCATGAAATCGACATCGATCAGGCCTTTTTCGTACGCCTCGCGGAAAGTCTTCAGCCAGGTGATATATTCAGGATCTGTGTAACGGTCGTAGACCTTGCCGTCCTTTTCGTGAGGAATGGCCAAAAGATTCTGCAGATATTCCGTCATGCCGTACTGGACATTGCCCTGTGAGTAGAAAGCCGTAATCGGCTGGCCTTTGTACTCGGGATACTCATCATGGACTTTCTGCAGAGCGCCCAGGAAGCCTTCCGGAGTGGAGAGATCCGGCGAACCGATGGCCTCATAGAGGTCTTTTCTGACCAGGAACGTCTGGCTCGCAGCCGTCATACCGGTTTCCGCCATCTGGGTGGGGGAGTAAGAGTCATTGGGCATCGCATAGGTATTGCCGTCTTCCTGGCGGTACCACTTCAGCGTGCCGTCACCCGCCACCTGATAGAAATACGGGTCATACTCATCCGCCAACTCGTTCAGCGCATGCACGTGTCCGCCTTCCCAGAGCTTCTTGACATTGGTTTCCCAGGAGCCCATCGAGATCAGGTCAGGCAGGTCGCCTGAGGTCATCATCAGGCCGATCGCTTCATTCGCTTCACCGGCAGGCACTTCGATCTTGATATTCACGCCGGTTTTTTCAGTGATGTACTTCGAGGCGAAAGACTCACCCCAAGTTCTGCCGTACCAGGACGCACCGACGAACCAGGTCAGGTCCACCGGACTCGTATCTTCCATCCAGCCGGGTTCATCCTCTCCGGCAGGTGGGTCAGTGGGCTCAGGTTCGGTCGAGTCCACGGGCGGATCCGTCGCCTCGGGCTCGGACTCGGACGAGGTTCCGGCAGGAGTTTCCGCCGTTGTTTCCGGCGGGGCATCGGTCGGATCTTCCTCGGCATCCGTCTGGGCGGGGGCCGGGGTATTCGCCGGCGGCGCCGTCGTGCCGTTGGTGTTACAGGCGACGAGGCCCAAGGTCACACTCATGACCAGCGCCAGGGCAACACCCTTCCACATCTTAAGCTTCTTCATAATTTTCCTCCTTCTCTATGATAAGCTTTGGCCGATAAAATATGCTTTGCTCTAGGCTTTTATTGCTCCGAGCATGAAACCCTTCACCAGGTATTTTTGGACAAAGGGATAAACCAACAAAATCGGTACGGTAGCCACCACCATCGAAGCGAACTTGATCGAGTTACCGGGCAGTCTCGCCCCGAACTGGGCCATCGCTCTTTGCTGCATGAGATTCATGGAGTTCTCCGCAATGATCTTGTAGAGCAGCGTCTGGAGCGGCAGCAGTTTCGCGTTCCGGATATAGATCACGCCCAGATAATAGTCATTCCAGTGATAGACGGCCGAGAAGAGGGAGATCGTCGCCAGCACCGCTTTACTGTTCGGCAGGATGATCCGGAAGAACACCTTGTAGTCCGACGCGCCGTCGACTTTGGCCGACTCCTCAAGACTGTCAGGGATCGTGCGGAAGAAATTAATGAAGATGATCATATTAAAGAAGGTATAGAGCGACGGGATCACAAACACAAGGAAGTTGTTGTAGAGGCCCAACTTCACCATCAGCAAGAAATTCGGGATCAGACCGCCGTTGAAGAGCATCGTAATCAGGGCGAAACGCATGTAGAACCTGCGCCCGATCAGGTAGCGCTTACTCATCCCGTACGCAATGAGCGAGGTGAACAGGACATGCCCACCCGTCGCAAGTACCGTCCTCAGGAACGTAATCAGGAAACCGTTCAGGATATCCGGGTCGCCCAGGACAACCCGGAAACTTTCGACTGACCATTCCTTTGGCCAAAGCTTCACCGTCCCGAGATTCGCCGCAGCCGCCGAATTGAACGAGTTCATCAGAATGAACCACATCGGATAGAGCGTGATGAAGCACCAGAACAGCATGAACAGAGCATTGAACAGGTCGAAGGCCGTGAATCGTTTGCGCATTATAAGATCCCCTCTCCGCTGATTTTGTCCGTCGCCTTATTGGCCAAAAGCAAGAGCAGCAGCGAAATTATCGACCTCGCGAACAGCACAGCCGTCGAGAACGAATGGCGACTCATCACCAGACCCATGTTGTAAATGAAGAGATCCAGGCTCTCGGCGGTTTTGAGATTCATATTGTTCTTCAACATGAAAATCTGATCGAAGTTGCTGCTGAAGATGCCGGCGATCGCAAGAATCAGCAACATCGAGATCGTCGGCCTGATCGACTGCAAAGTAATGTGAAACATCCGTTGCCAACGGTTGGCACCGTCAAGCGCAGCCGCCTCATAGAGCCCGGGATCAATACCCGAGATCGCGGCCAGATAGATAATTGCACTCCACCCGGTTTCCTTCACCGTATCCGAGACGAACACGATCCACCAGAAATGATCCGCCGAGCTCATGTAATTCATGCGACGGTCATTGATCCTCAGGAAAAGCAGCAGATCATTGATAACGCCATCCGACGCCAGCCAGTTCATCACAATCCCGCCGAAAATCGTCCAGGCAATAAAGTGCGGCAGATAAGTTATCGTCTGCACTTGCCGCTTCAGTCTTCTGCTTCTGATTTCATTGAGGAAAAGCGCAAAGATAATGGGAATCGGAAAACCCAGGAAAAGCTTGATCGCGCTCATCCCGAGTGTGTTTCTTATCGACCGCCAAAAACGCGGATCGCCCAGAAACTCATTGAAGTGCTTGAGCCCCACAAACGCCGATTCGCTGATCGGCTTGGCAATGTTGTAATCAAAAAACGCGATCCCCAAAAAGAGCATCGGGACATAAGAGAAGATCAGCATCCAGATGATACCCGGTATAACCATCGACTGGATCTGCCATTGCTGTTTGAGGCGGGCGGCGAGGGGTTTCTGGGATTTCGCTGTTTTCGCCGCGGGGCTCGTTCCGGTGTCGAGTCTAAAAACAGATGGGTTCTCGTTCGGGGTTTGCATGGGACCTTTCGCTTTCATCATAATTAACTTAGGCTATTGATCTTTCGCTATGATCTTATGACGTATTGGCCATGCGAGACATGACGAAATTTTGGATCGATAGCTTAATTTTTGTGTAATTATGGCAAGTGATCACTAATTTCGTCATATGAATATAAAAGTTAGATAAATACTATAAGCATAGGAGTCCCAAAGAAAGGAGCAAATTCCAACATGCAGCAATTTAGAAAGAAAATGATCGTCCTCTCAGGTTTGCTGAGCATTGTATTCGTCCTGACGCTTGTTCTTCAAATTACACGGCAACCGTTACTCAAAGCAAACGAAAATCCTGTCATCCATTCAATGAACTATTATTCGAACAATGATGGGCCGGTAATAACTAAAGAGGGTGTCGGAGAGACCTCTTTTGGTTTTGTCATGCCGTTGTTTAATGGCGGGCAGAACAGTTGGGCAGAAATTCAAGAGGATTTGGCTGTCCTAGTAAAGGTAAGTGATGACTGGCTCGATATCGATTCTATTTCTGCTTTTACCTACAACGAGAATTGGGGTCACTGGCATGAGGAATCATTGAGCGGCTTATGGTTTAAATTAACTGACAGTTTGGAGGTCAGATTAGCATCAAAGCAGAATCCCAGTGTAACGCTCCCGTTTAGCCTGATTTTTGAAGATGTGCCACAGACTGAAATCACATCTATGACCTATCGCCAAGGACCGAATATCGTTGCCGATGCTACCGGCGGTAGCGGATTTACATTTCCTGTCTTTAACAATGATCCGAACCTAATCTTTGAAGCTGTTGTGCACGATCTGGAACTATATGTTAAACCGACAAGCTCGCCCGAATGGATCAGCATCGACAATAACCCGGATTCAGGTTGGATCTACGATGAGAATTTCGGAAACTTTTCGGAAGGCGAAGGCGGTTACTGGTTCCATGTTACAGAAACGACCCAGGTTAAACTTTTGGCCAAATCGAGCGGCGTGGAACTACTTTACACTATTACTTACGAACATCCGAACCGTAGCAATTGGCAACTAACTCCTAATGGTGCGCTGACTTTACAGGCGGATCGTAACGGTGCCATCGGAGTCCCATTACCTTATATCGGTGGAATTCTCGCTCATCGTGCGGATTTAGATGCTTTTATATATGAAATTGAAGTCGATGGTACCTGGCAGCAACTGTCAGATACAGCTCTCAGCAACTTCACTTACCAAGCCAGAGGATATAATCGCTTCTCGGATGCCAATCAGTGGGGCTACTGGGCTGATCATGTCTTTGGTCTTTGGTTCCAGCCCGTACAATCTGATGTGAGAATCCGCATCGGCTACCCGATAAATGGAGTCGCCGGAACTGCTGTAGATAACAATTATGTTGTCTACCAACTTATCGGTAATCCTGATGCACCACGTCCGGATCCTACGCAGCAGGAGGATATCACTATCGGGACACCTGAAAACCCGACACTTTCAAACTTCCACCTACACTGGAATGATGAGTTCGAAGGTAACACGCTTGATACAGCTAAATGGGGCTTCGATCTGGGCTACTACCACACAGAAGGAGATCCCTATTCTTGGGGTTGGGGCAACGCAGAATTGGAGTACTACACTGATCACCCGGACAATGTTTATGTAAGTGATGGCAAAGTTAATATTCGTGCTCTACATCAACCTAAAACTTTTCCCCTTACTCCGGAACATGAAGCACTCTATTCATCAGCGCGTATAAAAACCAAAGGCAAATTTGCCTTTACTTACGGACGTGTAGACATCCGTGCGAAACTACCGGATGGCACCGGACTTTGGCCGGCATTGTGGATGCTACCTGAAAACTCACCCTACGGACCCTGGGCTGCTTCAGGTGAAATTGACATTATGGAAGCCAAAGGCAGGCTCCCGGGCCAGGTCAGTGCAGCACTCCATTATGGTGGAAGCTGGCCTGCTAACATCTATTCGTCTGGAGAATATTATTTCCCCGACGGCCAAAACATCACTGATTACAATGTGTACACCATGATATGGGACGATTCGGCAATCCGTTGGTATGTCAATGGAAAATTCTTCTACCGCATCACGGCAGAAGAATGGTACTCAACCGCTTCCTCAGCACCGGGAGCGCCCTTCGACCAACCGTTCCATATTATTATGAATCTAGCGGTAGGAGGCTATTTCGATGGACTAAGGGTACCAGGTCCGGATGATATTCCTGCAACTATGTCGGTGGATTATGTACGTGTGTATAAGGAATCGGATGGACAGGATCCCGATCCGACAACTTCAACGACCGTAGACCCAACAACTGAAGAAACAACAGAGATACCAACCTCAACAACTACATTAGAATCGACGACATCAACGGATGTAACGACAACAACACTGCCTACAACAACCACTACCACAACGACAACAACCACAACGACAACGACAACAACCACAGTCCCGGTGCCAACTTGTACAGAGGTTGTCGGTGACGAGATAAGTGGCTTTGTGAGGCGGGGAAACGTGTTGGAATTCTACTTAAATGGTGCCACATTTGCCGACCTTCATTATCGTGTAAATCATAGTGAGCAAGTCAATGTCGCTATGGACTCCGCAGGGCAAAGGAACTTTATTTATACCATTAGTGGTTTGGCTGTAGGGGATACAGTTGAATATCGGTTTACGTATAATCCAGGAGATGGAGCTCTGGATTCAAACTGGCAGACTTATGTGGTCTCTAACTGTGAATCAACGACCACGGTGCTCGAGCCTACAACTCCTGAACCTACCACAACAGCACCCACGACTACTGAAACAACCACAGCTCCTACAACACCTACAGAACCTCAAGGCGGTCATGGAATCGTAAGACTGAATAATGGTTTAAGGTTTTATGTAAGTGAAGCCCATTTTGCAGATCTACATTATCGGATAAACGGACGTGAGCTGATTAATGTCGCGATGGTCCCTAACATTACTGGGGGATATGTTTATGAAGTACTGAACCTGCAGGCCGGAGATACAATAGAGTACTTCTTCACCTATAATCCCGGGAATGGAGCATTGGATACTGCGGTTGAGTCATATCAGTATTGATTAGCTAGTTTTTGCACAGGTTCACATCTGAACCTGTGCATTCAGCTAATCGCTACCCCTCACTCCACTTCACAATCGCCTCCTTCAGAAACTCCGCCATCCCCGGAGCCAGACGATCATAGTAAGCCTTGAACCGCTCATCCTCCACATACATATCCGCCATCAGCAGATGGTACTCCTTCGAGTAGTTCGGGTTGTAGAACGACAACCAGCGCTTGTGAAGCTCACAGGCCTCCCGCGCAAGCTCGCCGCCCGGGTCGCCCGTCGCAAACGCCTCCTTCAGCTTCAACTCCAACGCTGCATTCAGGTCTTCGATCTGAGCGAACTCCTCCTCAGACTTCTCCATCAACCCCTGATTACTCGAGTCGACAGCCTCATCCCCGTACAGCTCACGCGCCTCCGCGCCATACAGGCGCTCGTTCTCGTCGATAATCGACTGCTTGAACCCTTTGAATTTCTCAGATTCCGTCATTTTTCTCTCTCCTTTCGATTCCGCGATCGAATTCCTGACCGTCTCAATGAGCCGATCGATCCTCCTGCGCTTTTCCTGTAGTCTGGCCAAATGCCCCTCGAGCGCCCTTGCCCGGCCAAAATCCGGCTCAGCCAACAGCTCCCTAATCTCTGCGAGCGGAAAGTCCATTTCCCGATACAACAAAATCTGCTGCAACCGATCCAGCTCACTCTGCCCGTAAAAACGGTACCCCGAATCCGCAATCCTCGCCGGCTTCAGCAGGTCAATCGCATCGTAGTACCGCAGCGTCCTAGTACTGACGCCCGACCACGAGCTAAGCTGATTTATCGTAAACTCCATTTTGGCCCTCCACTTACGACCATCTTAAACTATGACGTAACGTCAAAGTCAACCGCCCCCAAGGTTCAAATATTGTTAATTAATTCACGGATTTCGAGTCGTATACTGAAATAAGAACGAACAAATTTGGAGGTACACATGGACAACGTTTTAAACGAAATCAAAAGCGAGCACGACGAGATTAGAGAACTTCTGGCCAAAATCAAGGGCTACGAGCGCATCAACTGGGACACCGTCGAAGAACTCTATGTCACCCTCAAGGGCCACCACGACGCAGAAGAAGCCGTCGTTTTCCCCAAGGTCCGCGACGTTGACACCGAAGCCCAGGAGCTCATCCAACACCTGGAAGAAGAGCACGACGAAAGTGAATCCAAAATTCTCCAGCTGATCGAAGCCCACGAATTCGATCACGAAGAGTTCGAGGAAATCATCGACACCATCACCGAACACATGGAAGAAGAGGAAACCGACCTCTTCGAAAAATCCAAGAAAGCCATGTCCACCTCCGAACTCGAAGACGCCCTCGACCCCTTCGAGGACGCCGAAGACAAAGGCAAGGAAGCCGCAGAAAAGGTGATCAAGGGGGTTGGGAAGTAGTTATACAAATGCACAGGTTCACTTCTGAACCTGTGCATTTGGGTAATAAGGCGCGTATTGCACAGGTTTACATTTGAACCTGTGCATTTGGGTATCAAGACACGCAATGGATAGGTGTACATCTGAACCTATCCATTGCTTTACTCAAACATCCACTTCCCACGCGTGAAGTCAGGGAAGTACACCGGCTGTCCACCCAAAGCTATTGATTGTTCGGCCAAAGCTGTAATAGCCATCCAGGTAGCCGCGTCATAGACGTCGATGGGCATCCCGGTACTATCAGCCCCCAACCCAGAGCCAGCCCAAGCACTCCCATCAGCACCAGAACCAGAACCAGCCCCGACACTCACAGAACCCCCACCAATCAACCCATCCGCGAACGCCTTAAACACCAGCCAATCCATTCCGCCATGCCCCTGCCGCACGCCTTCGTCCAAGTACGATTTCCAAATCGGGTGCTCATACTGCTCATAGTACTGATCGAGGTTGTTGTAATGCTTATCCCACTGGAAGTGGTCGCGCACCGTCAAGTCCATATCATCCAAGAACACCGAGCGATTCTCCTCATTCACCATCCCCCGCGTCCCCTGCACCAGGAAACCGCGCGAATAGTAACGAGGCAACGTCGTGTCGAGCCGTAAATTCACCAGCTCACCACCGGCACAGCGAATCGTAGTCGACACCACATCGCCCTGAGCGAAACGCCGCCCCTTAACGCCGGCATACTTCTCGTCGGTCCGGCCCTCCAGATAACTCTCGAGCCCTGCAGCTTTGGAAGCCATCGCACTCAAAGTCAGGAAGCGGTTGCCGCGGTTGATTTTCAGGATTTTGGCCAAAGGCCCGACCTCGTGCGTCGGATAATTCTCAGTGTTGCGCTTCACATAGTTATCGATCCGATAATGGCCGCTATGCCAACCGGTCGAAACCTCCTCGCGCAGATCATGCATATAACCGCCCGCGCAATAAACGATCTCGCCCAGGACACCCTGGTCCACCATGTTCTGTGTCATCAGCTCGAGACGGCCAAAACAGCAGTTCTCCATAAACATAAAAGGCGTACGAGTCCGCTCATAAGTATCCACAAGCGCCCAAAGCTCCTGCAGATCGTAGGCGCCGCCGACTTCAAGCGCGACCGGGATCCCAAGCTCCATGGCCTCAATAGCAAAACCAATGTGCGTATCCCAAGAGGTTGCGATGAAAACAGCATCTAGATCCGTCCGCGCCAGTAGAGCATGAGCATCGGTATAGCCCTCGACGGTACTTTCGGGATGGCGCGTGCGGGTAAGCTCTAGCGCCCGTTCCACTCGCTTGGGATAGCGGTCGGCCAGCGCCACCACCTCAAAAGCCGGCATCTCCAGGATCACATCCTTCATCAGCATGTCGCCTCTTAGACCCAGCCCGATAATGCCCAAACGGATTCTGTCGTTCATATGTTCCACCTGTTCCACCTATTCCACCTCCGAGCCACTATGGTAGCATGCAGTGCACAGGTTTAAATTTAAACCTGTGCAAAAGCCCCCAAAACCAAAGAGAGCCGGCAACCCGACTCCCCAAAAAACTGAAGGTGCTCAAGCCTTACATCCAAGCCCTGAACATCCAAGCCCTAGAGCACTCAAAACGAGCACCCTAAACCAGCCCACCTATCACAGCTCACTCAAAAACGCATCCAAATCCGGCAACTCCGGAACATCGTACACTTTGACCACCTCGATCTTGCCGTCCTTATCGATGACAACGTTCGCTCGGCCCGAAGTGCCCATTTCTTCGTTGTAGATGCCGTAGGCTTTGGCCACCTCTGCCTTCGGCTCGAAGTCGGAGAGAATGCTGAGCTCGTCGAGCGCCAGCGCCTTCGACCACGCGGATTTGGTCGGGTAAGCATCGACGGAAACGCCGTAAACCTTGTCGAAGCCCTTGTCCTTCAGCTTGTCCATGTTCTTCTCGAGGTCGCGCATCTGATCCGTGCAGACCCCCGTGAAGGCTAAGGGATGGAACGACAGTAGCACGCGCTTTCCCTTCAGATCCGCCAGCTTAACATCGTTACCCTCTTCATCGACCAGCGTGAAATCCGGTGCTTTATCGCCTTTTTTTAACATAATTTGATCCTCCGATCTGTGTGTAGAATCCTCTACAAGCTTCATCTGCCTCTATTCTAACGTTCAAGGCGGGCCCGCACCGTGCCAACCGGGTTAGCTCAAGCCCTCAATCAACGCCCGGTACTTCTCGATGTATTCCTCGGCTTTGGCCAAAACCGGGGCCTCCGCAAACAATCGCAACAAAGGTTCGGTCCCCGAGAACCGGCACACCACGAAACTGTCGTCCTCGAAGCGCACCTTACAGCCATCCTCGTAAGAAACACTTACAACCTGCTCGGAGAACTCAGGTAGCACCCGCTCCTCCTTCAATTTCTCCTCGATATGCGAGCGCAAATCGGCAGGGAAGGAGAGGTTGTCCTCCGCGATGTGGTGTTCGCCCAATTTGTCATATAACTCGGCCAAAATCTCCGACGGGCTCTTCCCCAAAGCACTCACGGCCTCCACCATCAGCGCCGCCGCATAGACCGAATCCTTGCCCCGAATATGGCCGCGCACGGTCAAACCGCCTGAAGATTCACCGCCCAGAATCGCATCGGTCTCCTCGATTTTGCGGGAAATGTGTTTAAACCCCACCGGCACCTCGTGACACTCCTCGCCAAACGACGCCGCCAATTTATCCAGCATATGTGTGGTCGACAGATTCCGCACCACCGGCCCCGT
>CAZJTS010000049.1:0-12009 GCA_964548975.1 uncultured Fastidiosipila sp. | reverse complement strand
ACGAGGGTGCCGCCCTGTTCAGACTGAAGATCGATGGTCACGGTTTTCGGCTCCGCATCCAGATTCCACACCAGACCTGAAAGCTTGGCTTCCGCCTCGACCAGGACACAGTCATCCTCGTTCAGTAAGGGTTTTCCCTCAAGACGCTTGAAAAACTCGAAGGTCCAGAATGCCGGCTTAGGAATCAGGCCGTTCGCAACGAGGCCGAAGCCGCCGTGAAAAGGCGTGAAGGGGATGCCGTATTCTTCGAAGACATCGCCGAAGGTCCAGTAAGAGTAGGTGGTATTGTATTGCCCGAATTTGGCCAATAAATGCGCCAGATACGCCGCGTGATAGGGGGTATCGTGAATCGGGGCATTGGGTACATAAGAAGTATTGAACTCCGTAATATGCATGGTCAGATCGCGGAATTCGGGATATTCCGCCATAATAGCGCGCGATTGCGCGATCGGTTCCAGACTCTGCTCCAGTGGATGGAGTTTGACGTAGGAATAGTGACCGTCCGGCTCGGGAAGCTCGGACACATAGTGGTGGCGCGTGACGAAGTCGATAGCGAGCTGTTCGTCCCGGCAAAAGTCCAGGAACGCTCGCATCCAGCGCTCGTCATCGACGCCGCAAATCGCAGGACCGCCGACCTGGAAGCGAGGACTCAGGGCCTTGATGGTTTTGAAGCTGTGCTTAAACAGCCGGAAGTACTCCTTCATATCCGCGTCTTTCCAGAACACGGTCAGGTTAGGCTCATTCCAGACCTCGATCGGCCAGTCGTAGACCTGTTCGCCGTAGCGATGGAGGAGATGCCGGAAGAAAGCTTCAAGCAATTGATTCCACTCCGCATAATCCTGAGGTGGTGTGACATTTCCCTTCCAATAGAAGACGGTTTGCTCGCCCGAGGCCAGTGCCTGAGGCATGAAGCCCAGCTCGATGAAGGGGCGGATCTCCAGATCCAGTAAACTATCCAGAATCCGGTCGATATAAGTAAAGTTAAATTCCAGACGGCGTTCGCCATCAGGATCCGTATGGACATGGCAGATCCCGATATCGTCAGAGAAGATGCCGTGAGCTCTGAGGTACTTGAAGCCGATCCGCTCCTGGACATAGGCCAGTTGCTTCAGGTATTCATCATGGAGGGCGAGCCCCAGCCGGCCGCTGCCGACACAGAAATCCACCTGATTGTTGAAAATCACTTCCCGGTTCCGGTCTACTGCATAGCGAGACGTCATTGCCCTGTCCTTTCTTTTACGAAGGGGATGATCACTCATCCCCCTCGCTAAAACACTTAAACGTTCAGGTAAAGAGGCTTAGTTGTTGCTTAGCGCTTCTTCTCTGGCGTCAACGACGGCCTGGTACTTGTTCATATCGAACTCAACCAGAGTCTGCCAGCCGAAGCCTTCGAGGTCTTCTTTCATGGTCTGCCAGAGATTCTCGAAGTCCTCTTCGGAGTTCGCGAAGATCATCTGCCAGGATGTATCGGTGACAATCGGGCCACTGTTCGTTCTGATCAGGGCGATGTCTGTAGTATCGGGCTCGAGAGAAACGTTGACGAAAGGCACCACTGCCAGCAGGTCATGCTCCTCTAAGTACTCGACAGGATTATCCGCATCGAAGCGCTCACTCCAACCTTCCCAGGTCGTTGTTCTCAGCATTTCGAGCTGTGAGGGCCAGTACACGGTACCGTAAGGCTGTCCCGTATTGGGGTTGATGGAAACGCCGTGCGACATCCACTGATTAATCTGCAGCATGCCGTCAGCATATAGACCGCCGCCGTACTCTTCAGGCACTGGGGAGTTGTCCATCAGGGCGGTTTGGCCTGCGTCAGTCAGTTCGCGGCCTTCAAACTCAGTGGAATCCACCCAGTTGAAACCTTCGATGCCGCCGTGAATAATTTCGAGACCTTCAGGGCTGGACATCCAGTCCATCAGCATCAGGACACGCTCCTGTTTGGCCGGATCATCGGTACCTACAGCAAAGGCTCTACCACTGCCGAAGTAAGGATCGGATGGCTGATACAGTTTCATGTCAGCGATGGGCACTGTCTCATAGTTTTCGCCGGCTTCGCCACGTGTGGTGTTGTTCCAGAAGCCGCGCTGCCAGTCGTTCCAGATCAGGAAAGCTCTCTTGGAATTGAATTTGTTGTTAACTGAATCCCAGTTCTGGGTACCGGAATCCGGATCGATAACGCCGGCCTGGTTGGCATCAAAGTAGAATTTCAGAATCTTCTTATAAGCGCCGTCATCATCGACGAGATCTCTCATCGTTCCGTCAGCATTTAGCAGGATGGAGCCGTTTACTTCTTCGCCATACCACTTCGTCAGCTGGTTGACATTCTCCATGGAGTTGCCGTCCCAGTCGGGCCAAAGGGTAATACCGTAGCTCGGATCACCGGCTTCATTGGTCGGATGATTATCCTGGATGGTTCTCAGCAGATCGACCAGGTCATTCAGGTTCTCGAGTTCCGGAGCACCGGCCTCATCGTAGTAGTCCCAGGGCAGTGTCGGCGACACGCCGGGCACCTGCGGTGAGAAGTCCACCGGGCTGGTGTTCGCGAGCTCTGTCGGCCAGGCATAGTATTGACCTTCTTCAACGCCTTCGAGCGACGCGTTATAAACGTCCAGCTGTTCTTTGTAATCTTCGAATGCCTCTAAGCCCATCATGCCTTCGGTAATGTCATAGATCAGGTTGGATTCGATCGTGGACTGAATATCATCGTTCTCCAAAACGACCAGGTCGCCCAGGAAGCCCGCTGCCGAACGTGCGGCAAAGATCTCGCCACCCGCCACCTGCGGCGCGATGATGTTCAAGGTAATGTTGAACTTGTCTTTGAGGAGTTTTGCTGTCCAGCCCACCTGATCACCCTGGAAGTTCGCTGCCTGCGAATAGACTTCGATGGTCATTGGATCGAGGTCTGAAGGCGGTGTCTCTGTACCGGGATCCGTGCCGGGCGTATCGGTGCCCTCGGTTCCCGTGTCACCGGTCTGGGCCGGCGGCGTCTGCGGGTCTGTCGCCGGCGGGTCGTTGTTGCAGGCTGTGCCGATCATGACGATGGCCAGACTCGCTGCAATTAACTTCGCTAGTTTCTTTTTCATTGATCTCTCCTTTGGATTTTTGTCGCTGTTTTCATCTGTAAACAGCGCGGATTTACCGTTCGTTCCTAAGCCTGTCAACTGTTCATCATCACCCCTTTACTGCTCCGATCATGATTCCCTTCATTATGAATTTCTGGAAGAAGGGATAGACGAGAAGAATTGGTAGAGCAACGATAATCGTTACTGTCATCCGGATGGATGTTTGTGTCTGTGTATTGGCCAAAGCCGCCTGTCCGCTACCCGCCGTCGCATTGATAATGGCCGACAGGGACTGCGAGGACTGAAGATAGCGGTAGAGCACGAACTGCAAGGTGTAGTAGCGTTCGTTCGTCATCAGCAGGAGGGTGTCCTGGAATGAGTTCCAGTGCCAGACCGCTTGGAAAATCGCAATGGTGGCCAGAATCGGCTTCGTAATCGGCAAGATAATTCTGAAGAATATCGTCAGTAAAGAGGCGCCATCCACCTCCGCCGCCTCCTGCAGCTCTACGGGTGTCGACTCAATGTAGGTTTTGGTCAGAATAATATTGAATGGCGAGACAATCGCTGGCAGGATATATGCCCAGAAATTATTGGTCAGACCCAGATTCATCATGGTCAGGTACCAGGGAATAATCCCGGCATTGAAGTACATTGTGACGATGACGAAGCGATACCAGAAGCGCCGTTTCCACATCGTTTTTCTCGTAAACATATAGCCCATGAAGGCGCAGGCCAAAACACAAAGCGCCGTCCCCAACACTGTACGGGATACCGAAACAAAGGCGGCCTGACCCAGACCGGGAATCCTGAAAGCATCGATGTAGTTCTGAATATGCATCTGCTGCGGCAAGAGGATGATCTCCCCCCGCTCACTCAGTTTGTTATTACTGATCGTATTAATGAAGATGTAGTAGAACGGGTAGGTGCAGATGAGTGCGAACAGGAACAGGAGGAAATAGTTGACTACATCTATCACGCGATCCGCAGGTGTCGTTTTCAGCTGCGTGTTTGCCAGAGATTTGTTCTTAAGCTTACGTTCCATTAGATGATGCTCTCCTTTCTCACCAGTTTCGAAATGCCGTTCGCACTGAAGAGCAGGATCAGGCTCACAATACTCTTAAGCATGCTGAGGGCGGTCGACACGGAATACACCGGCGGTTTGCTGGTCGCGATGTTGTAGACGTAGAGATCGAGCACCTGAATGTACTCCCTGTTCCAGGCATTCTGGAAGACAAAATACTGCTCCATCCCATTGTTCAGGAAATTCGAAATATTCAGCAAGAGCATCACGAAGAATGTCGGCAGAAGTCCCGGGATCGTAATATGGATGATGGATTGTACGCGCGAAGCGCCGTCGATTTTGGCCGCCTCATAAAGCGCCTCATCGATACCGGCCAAAGCCGCGATATACATAATTGCCGCCCACCCCAGATTCTTCCAGGTCAGCCACAGCCACATCTTGAGCCAGATATTCTCGTTGGACATCATGAAGTTGATCGGCGTACTGATCCTGCCCAGATCCATCATGATGCGGTTCACCGGACCTGCATTGCTGAAGATCAGGAAAGCCACGGAGTACACAAGCACCCAACTGATGAAGTTCGGGATCGTTGTCACCGTCTGCACCAGCCGTCTGTACTTGCTGTGTCTCACCTCATTAATCATGATGGCGAACAGCATCGGCAGCCAGGACATCAACGTCTGAATACCGCTCATCGCAAAGGTATTTCGCAGCACCTGCAAGGTCTGCCTGGCGTATGATCTATTCTGTATTAAGGTCCTAAACCACTTAAGGCCGACGAAGGAATCCCACGAAAAGGGCCTCGGCGGCATATAGTCGAAGAAGGAATAAATCCAACCATAAAGCGGCAAATAAGAGAACACCAACACCAAAAGAATAAACGGCGTGATTAAGAGGAATTCACGGAAGCCTTTGCGTTTGTATAGCCCTACCTTGTCCTGTTTCATAGTTTACCGGCTCTTTCTTTCGTCTAATGAGCAAATGTTCTAAGCTAACGCAGTCGAAAACAGATTACGGATGATTTCATTGGTTTGATTGTCCAAAACGTAAGTCAATATCTAAATTTTCTTGTACTATATGTTAAGCATAAACGCTTGTTAGGCAAGATCAATGATCTATATTATTTCATATGTGATCAATAATATCCAGAAACCTGATCAATACTCTTGTACGGCGGGCCTAAAACTGACATATTGCGTAGTTTAGTTCTCTATTTTTCGTTCAACTCAATCCTTAGGGCAATTTCTACTATTAATGTATGTGGAGTCGAGCGGCTCTCAGGTTCTCCTAGGCATTTCGATTGATCAAATATTGTCTTAAGGGGTGCGGATCTACTTATTATTGCGATTTTGTTGAGGAGGGGTTTGGATTCGAGGGTGGATCTCAGGAAAGATCAGTATTGAAGCTCATCTTTAGCCACTTCGCTTAACTTTGCTATAATTGAATAGCAATTTCTCACAGCAATTTGCTAAACGATTCGAGGTCCGACATGGCTCCTAAAACAAACCAACCGAATTTCCTGGTCATCATCTGTGACCAATTATCCGCGCTAGCACTAAGCACCTACGGCAATACATTCTCACGCACGCCGGCCATCGATTCTCTCGCTGAGAACGGTACGGTGTTTGAGCAAGCCTACTGCACTTCTCCTCTTTGCCAGCCATCGAGAGCATCGTTCTGGACATCGCGATACCCATTTGAGACGAGAGTTGATACGAACCTCAGAGATCTGGGTTTTCCGGCTATAGCTGAAAACCTTTCTACCTTAGGAGATACCTTCACCGCTGGCGGTTATCAGGCTTGGCACTTCGGTAAGGAACATGACTATGGTAGTCTCCGCGGCTTTACGCGTGTCGAATCTGTTGAACGTGAAATCCCCCGCGATGATCCTGCGATCAATCTGGCTTATGAAACATTTCTGGATCTGGATACGACGGCCAAAGTCGTCGATTGGCTGAAGAGTGACACACCTCAGAAACAGCCTTTTCTCACCGTTGCCGATATGCAAAACCCGCATAATATCTGTTTCTACATCGGCGAGAATCAGGAAGGCTGTCAATCTTTCCAAGACAATCCGGAGCTCCCTGAACTGCCCGATAATTTCGATACGCCGGATATGGTGAATCGCCCTGAATACATTCAATATCTTTGTTGTGCGCATCGCCGGCTACGGCACGCAGCCCACTGGACTCCGGAAGACTATCGCCATTACCTTTACGCTTACTATCATTATCTGAACAGAGTGGATCAGCAGATCGGGGAAATCCTGAATACTCTCGACGAGCGGAATCTAACCGATAATACCAACATTGTCTTCATGGCGGATCACGGAGAAGGGATGGCCGCGCACCACATGGTCACGAAATACGGTTGTTTCTATGAAGAAAGCCTACGTGTACCTTTTATCTTTAAGGGACCGGACATTCCTGCGGGGCAACGCGTTCCCGGTGTAGCCAGTCTGCTTGATCTGAAACCGACTTTGCAGGCTTTGGCCGGCCTCCCTCAGGCAGAAGAAGACCGGGGCAGAGACCTCAGCAAGTGCATCCTGGAAAGTGGCCGAACACCACATACATATATCGTGTCGAACTGGGAAGATGAATTTGCGGACTACACGGTACCGGGGCGGATGCTGTGTTTCGATTCCCTGAAGTATATGGCTTATAGAGATTACGAATCTCAGGATTCAGATCAGGTGACCATTCATGAAGAGCTTTACGATTTGGCCAAAGACCCGGGTGAACAATGCACATTAATTCACGATAGGGCTTATGCTGATGAGCTGAAAAAAGCGCGTGATTTACTGGCTGAACACGTCAGAGAAACCGGAGACCCTTTCTACGACACCAATCCCGACTACGACCGTGGCCTTTATAGGAAGCATGCACCCGGATTCCATAACCACTCCGGATTAAGTGCTGTGGAGGTTCATGTCAGCAACAGAAAGTAAGTCAATACCTGTTAAAGGCAAATATCATTATCGATTGAGGGGGATTCTGCTCTTTCTTCTCTTGATCGCAATCATTCTGCTGAGTATTTTTTATGCCTCATTGACGCATAAGAATTACTCGCATGACTGGCGTGTCCAGCAGCAGCAGAATGCCTGGTATGAAAGGAACGCCTTCACGACTCGAAATGACCTGTTGCTGAAAGAAATGCAGTCCTTAGCCACAGATCCCGCAATCATTCGCTTTGCTGATCGAAACCTCAGTTACAGTTATGCGACAGTCGCGGCCTACCAGAAACTCATCCAGTTCTCTACGCTCTTTTCTTCCGATACCTACGAACTCGCTGTAACCTCGAGCTGGGAAGATGCAAAAGTCCTGACCACCGATGGCTCTTTGGACAAAGCCCTCTATTTCAGCCAGACGCTCAGGCTCTCTGCGGAACAGACTTCGGCCATTGAAGAGTTTCTCAGTTCGTCCAGCGGTTATCAGTTAAACCTGCCTATTTATAACGCAGATGGGGACCTCCAGGAAATCATTCGAGTGGACCGAAGATCGGCGAACGTAAATGCAATTTACTTTATCTGCCGACTGACACCCGGATTTTTCGTAGAGAATCCGATTAATAACGCTTACCTGATTTACGACAGCAGTGGCGCTGAATTTGCCAGGAGCACTTTGGAACCTATTGCGTCACGCCAGACAACGGAAGAAATTACCCGACTGGTCAATGACGACAATCAGCGCTCCTCCCCAACGGACGGGGTCACAGTTACCGGCCCGTCGAAAGAGAGTATTCTTCTCTATAACCTCCCGCAAACGAATTTAACCATGGCCGTGATAGCTGAAGCAGATATTAACGTCTGGTATTTTCGCATCTTCGGATTAATCCTCTTCCTTCCCTTCGCAATCGCAGGTGCTTTATTTCTGAGTCGACTGTTGAGCCGTACGCTCTATAAACCTATAGAGGTGGTAATGACCTCCTTTGAAACAGAGACGGATACCCAGGAGAAGCGCCGCGTAGACGAACTGGCGCTCATCAATTCTCGAATTGAGACTTTCCGCAACATCAGGAGCGAACTGGAAGAGATTACCCGGGAAAACATCCGTTTTCAGGATCAGGAGGTGTTGCTGGCGTTATTTAACGGTACCGAGCCTTTTGACAAAGGCCTGCCGTTAATGGACGAGCTTGAAAACTTTCAAATCATTACTTTGATGTTTGAAGAAGATGATCCTGAAGAACTGGTCTTACTTCACAGGCAATTGATTCTATTGAGCTCAAGTGTCTCCAATGTCCGTTCTTTGGCCATTGAACCTAATCGCTTCGTCTTTGTATTCTTGTCGGACAAACGTTCAGAAGTTGAAGAGACCTTCCTTTCCTTCCTCTCAGACTTACAGAAACTCCCTGACTGGTATGCAGCTATCAGCCGCACAGGTCATGGACCGAAAGAAGTTCAGCCGGCACTTCTGGAATGTATTGAGCTCCTGGAATACCGCTATCAAACAGCGGTGAACACCATTCTGGATTCAGAAAATCTGCCAGCAGATCGCTCCGCTTTCTATTTCTACTCCATGGAAACCGAGCATCTGCTCTCTCGGCTGATTGTTTCGAGCAATAGTGAGGCTTTGGCCGTATTCGATAAGATTATTAGAGAGAACTTCGAGATCCGCCAGCTTGCGGACGATGCGGTGGAAGAACTTCTGCTTGCTTTGACCAATACCATTCGTCGCTGCTTGCAGGAACTTAAGCTGGACCCGGTGAAGCTGGTATCAGTGCCCCACAATGCGCTGGATACGATCGAAGAGAACTGGCATAACCCGTCCGTGATTACGGATTTGCGTGCTTTCGTTGAAGCCATGCTTCTCTATACGAAACATAGCGATGACAGCCAGGAACAACAGCAACTCGAAAAGATGCAGTTCTTCATTGCCCAGAACTACAAGGACGATATCATGCTGCAGGATTTATCAGAGTACATGGGCTTTCACCCTAAATATTGCTCGGCCTTGTTCGCCAGATTGGCGTCGACCAACTTCAAGGAATATCTGAATACCTACCGAATCCGGCAGGCGATCAAATTGCTGAAAAAGCAACCTGACATCAAGATCGCTGATCTGGCCGGAGAGGTCGGGTTTAATAGTGCCAGCAGCTTTATCCGTGTCTTCAAGCAGCTAACCGGCACTACCCCGGGACGTTATCACTAGTCCTTATAAAGCCTAACCCCGAAAATCCGGGCAGACGGGTCGCCTCCCGTCTCTAAGACATTTATCCTGATCTGCTCGACTTCAACCGGGTCAAAAGTATGAATCCTGTACCGTTGATAATTCTCACTGACCTCAATGAGAGATTGCCATTCTCCATCTGTTTTAATCTCAACCGTATAGGCCTTTACCAGCTTCGTCGGCAGCTTCGGCACATGTATCGGGATGGCCGGACTGTTGAAATCACTGTCAAAGGTCAGCTCAATTCGTGATAACACAATCGCTTCAGGCAGTTCCAAGGATAACCATTGAGGCAGAGGCTCTTCCGGGTCAGATACCCAACCATAATTCTCAGGATCCTTCCCTCTGCCGGTGCCGGTCAAAACGGTGTGAGGCTGGCAGTTTGCATTCTCTTCTATTGGCTCTTCAAGCAGTACCATGTGTGCTTCCCAACGGATGTTCTCAAAATCATCCTCCGCCCGCCGTTTTTCCGAACGGCTCCAGTCCAGACCGGGGAAATGCACCGTACGCCAGTAGACATCCATGTTCTCCTCGAGGGCTACATATAAGTAACGATGCTCGGTATGTAGATTGATCGTAAAACCTAACCAATGCTCCCCGGGCTCCAGAACAGCTTCAGCCACTGCATCCGGCTCCCCCTTAAGATAAGCATCCGGATCAGCTTGTGTGTAAACCTGAGCACTGATCGTCTTAGGTTCTTCTGAAGCATTACGCAAGAGCAAGTAGATGCGAGGGATATCGCTTTCTGGTCCCTTCGGCCTGAAACTCGCTCGCCATTGATCGAGTGGTAACCACTCTGCCGGAGTACCCGGGAGCAGGGGAAGCGCCTCGCTTATACTGAAGCTACTGGCTGTAACTTCAGCCGTCTGAGCAAGATCCTCCCGGTCTTCATTCTTATGGCCGGGGAGCCACAGATCGTCTCTGAGCAGTTGTTGTTGGAGTTCCTGAATTGCTGACTGTCCGAGTTCCCGAGGCGTTACACCCTTCTGCAGACAAAGCGCAGCGGCAGTGCCTACAGACTGGGCAATTTGAGCAATCGTGGATTGTAGCCTTGTAGTTCCGAGCGCGACATGGGTCACAGAGATGTTCCGCCCGGAGGCGAAGAGATTATCGATTGAGCCGGAGGTCACTGAGCGATAAGGGATCTGGACAATCGGTACGGGAGCATTCTGGTCGTAAGGACCTTCCTCTCCTGAATAAATGCCTTCAGGGTGGTGAAGATCGATCGGCCAGCCGCTGTAGCCGATGACATCTGCGAAGCTTCGACCGCTCCGGCAATCATTCTCGGTCAGCATGTAGTCTCCGACCATGCGCCTGGACTCTCTTTTGGCCAAAAGCCTGGGCATGTAAGAAAATTCGTAGTTGCGCGCTTTCTCCTTGTCATCCCAGAGATTCTTTAAGTAATCGAAGTAAGAGAGCAGCACCCTGAAAAGCTCGTCGCGCGCCAGTTCACCGTCCTCAATATTGTCAAGGAGGTTGCTGGCTTCATTCCACCAGGTAGGACCGATGCGTTCAATATTGCGGCCGATCGCTGAGCCGGCAGGTAGCCTGGTCAGCCATTCGGGAGGATCGAATGTCGAAGGACCATCACCTTCTGTAAACTGTGCGCGAAAGACACAGCCACTCATCGTGTTCTGATCAGCTATTTCCGGGGCGAAAGAT
Source organism: uncultured Fastidiosipila sp. (assembly GCA_964548975.1). Classification (GTDB taxonomy): domain Bacteria; phylum Bacillota; class Clostridia; order Saccharofermentanales; family Fastidiosipilaceae; genus JAAYZH01. The sequence continues at coordinate 1,099 of CAZJTS010000049.1, read as the reverse complement.
TCCTCATGCTGCCATGCGGCTTCCCTGCCCTGGCGATATTTAGCTCCGGAGGAAGTTATGAGGACACTGTCCCCTGACGCGTCAATGAAGATTTTCCCGTTGACCTTCAGCGTCTTATTCTGAACGCAGTGGACGGCTTCTAGATGTGTGATGTGTTGATTAGATGTGATGGCCCGCTTAACGTGCCAGTTTTTATATATGGTCAGATTCGGTTCAGCTGCACATAGTTCAGCCCAGGCTTCACTCCAGGAGATGCCTTTGTACCCTACAGTACGCAAGACCTCTTCCATAATGCCCCCTTCACGAGCTTCAGGATGTCTAGCTGCGGCACCATTCCAGTAGACGCCGACTTCATCACTGCCATTACCACCCAGGATGGGTCGGTTGGTGATCAATGCAACTTTTGCACCTTGGCGAGCAGCCGCAATCGCTGCCGGAACTCCACCGGGACCACCACCCACTACGACAACATCGTAGGACGCTTCTGAGCTCTCCGCTTCACCGAGACAACCCGTGCGGAGCATAGTGATGGCTCCCAGACCCCGAGGCGGTACAAGATCCATATCGTTAGTGATCAGGATTGAGGCGAAGCGGCCGAAATAGCCGGTCAAGTCTCGAACAGCTAAACTGTGTTCACCCTCAGTCAGATGAAAATCGCCGGCTATTTCCCAGAGCCAGGCATGAGAAGGCAGCCCTCCCAGGTCTTTGGGTGACTCTTCCTGATCCACAGCAATGCGGAAGAGGCCCGGCCGGTAAGGATAATACCAATTTCTACAACGAACCCAGACGCGATACATCCCCGGCTCTGTGATGTTGAACTTGCTTGTCGCATCCGCTACAGGCTTACCCGGTTTGTCACAGGCTAGGAGATAGCCTTGACCCACCTTATCGATGAACTGGGTGTCCAGCTTCCAGCCGCCATAATTTTGAAAACTTGCAGCGTCCAACCAAATGCTTTGTGTACTCATGGTGTCCTCCCGGTAATTTGAAAAAGGCTGTTAACCTCAGTAGGTCAACAGCCCCAATGTGTTGTAAGTTAGTACTTAGTTGCCCAGGTATCTCTGATAGGCGCCATCGACAATCTCGATAGCTCTAGTGA